>VBFX01000258.1 GCA_005889395.1 Chloroflexota bacterium | reverse complement strand
CTCTCCCCTACGCACACGGCGGTTAGTTAAGTCTGGTTCGCCGCGTCCTTCAACCAGGGAAGTGCAACGCCCAGTGGTCCAACCAGAAGCGCAAATTCTTCAGACGCCAGGCGCCGCCGCGCGGCGATCGCGGTGGCCGCATCACCGGCGGCCCACCAGGTGGGACTCTCTGATGGATCACCTGCGCGCTCTGCGGCACTCTCGAAGATCTCTCGGTAGGAATCGGCTCCGAGCGCGGCCTGGGCGTCGCGCCGGGCCGCTTCGATGCTGGCCCGCGACGTGAGCCACGCCTGCTGCTGGCGCTTGCCGATCAAGGCTCTCGCCGGATCGCTGAGCCCGAGTAATCCCTGGTAGAACCGGTCTACCAGGGATCCGCTCGCGGTCGAGTCGCCTTCCTTGACGAAGGCCCGGCTCATAATTTACGCAACTTGTGTCAGCGACGGGGCCTTCGGTTCGAGGGCCCAGTCCAGCACCTGCCGGACATCGCTGGCCAGGTGGATCGTCATCGCGTCGCGCACACTCTGCGGCAGGTCGTCGAGGTCCGCCTCGTTGCGGAACGGCAAGATGACCTCGGTCAGCCCTGCGCGGTGGGCGGCCAGCAGCTTCTGCTTGACGCCACCGATTGGCAGCACTTTGCCCTGCAGCGTGACCTCGCCGGTCATGCCCACGGTGCTCTTGACCGGTCGCCCGCTGAACAGGCTCACCAGCGCCGTCACCATGGTGACGCCTGCTGAGGGCCCGTCCTTGGGGATGGCACCTGCCGGCACGTGGACGTGGATCGCCTTCTCTTCGAAGCCGGGCGCAATCCCCAGCTCGGCCGTGTGGGAGCGGACGTACGAGAGGCCAATCTGCGCGGACTCTTTCATGACGTCGCCCAGCTGCCCGGTCAGGGTCAGGCCCTTCTGACCAGCCATGGCGGCTGCTTCGACGAACAACACCTCGCCGCCGACGCCGGTCACAGCCAGCCCGGTCGCAACGCCGGGGACTTCTGTCCGTTCGGCGACTTCCGCGTGGAACTTCGCGCGACCAAGGTAGGTCTTGACGTCATCGCCGCCGACTTTCACCGGCGCACTGACCTTTCCGGCCTCGATCTGCGTCGCCACCTTGCGCAGCAAGCGCCCGAGTTCGCGCTCGAGGTTGCGCACACCGGCCTCCCGCGTGTGGTCCGCGATGATGCGCCGCAGCGCCTCCTCGTCGACCGTGACCTCGTCGCCTGCCAGACCGTTGCGGTCGAGCTGCCGACGCAGCAGATGGTCCCGGGCGATGGCCAGCTTCTCCTCTTCCGTGTAGCCGTCGAGCCGGATGATCTCCATCCGGTCGAGCAGCGGTCCGGGAATGGTATCCGCCACGTTGGCCGTCGGGATGAACAGGACTTCGGAGAGATCGAGGTCGACCTCGAGATAGTGATCGCGGAACGAATGGTTCTGGGCCGGGTCGAGCACTTCCAGCAGCGCCGACGACGGGTCACCGCGCCAGTCGTTGCCGACCTTGTCGATCTCATCGAGCATGATCACGGGATTACGCGTGCCCGCCTCTTTGAGCGCGCGCGCGATCCGACCCGGCAGAGCGCCGACGTACGTCCGGCGGTGTCCGCGGATCTCCGCTTCGTCGTGAATGCCGCCGAGTGAAATTCTGGTGAACTTGCGCCCGAGGGCTCGCGCCACGGACTCACCGAGCGAGGTCTTGCCCACGCCAGGAGGGCCGACCAGCGTGATGATCGCGCCGGAGCCCCGGCCGCCGATCACCTGCAGGCCGCGCGAATCGCGCCGCTTGCGGACGGCGAGGAACTCGATGATGCGATCCTTCACGTCCTCGAGCCCGGTGTGGTCCTCGTCGAGGACGCGCCGTGCCTCGACGACGTCGAACTGGTCGACGGTGCGCTTGTTCCAGGGTATGTCGAGCATCCAGTCCAGATAGTTTCGAATCCAGCCGGCCTCGGGGTTCTGCTCGCTGGTCCGCTCGAAGCGGTCGAGCTCGCGCTCGACTTCTTTACGAACGGCTTCGGGCATGCCGGCGTCCTCGATCTTCTTGCGATACTCGGCGGCGACGTCGCCGTCCGATTCGCCGAGCTCTTTCTTGATCGCTTCCATCTGCTGGCGGAGGAGGAACTCGCGCTGCCGCTTCTCCATGCCCTCCTGCACCTCGTTGCGGATCTTGTCCTTGAGCGAAGCGTCGGCCAGGATCTCGCGCGTCCACTCGATGAGCTTCTTCAGACGTAGCTCGACGTCGAGCGTGTCCAGGATCTCCACCTTGCGCTCGAGCGAGAGATCCGGGGAATACCCGGCCAGGTCGGCAAGCTGGCTTGGCTTGTCGATGCCGCGGACCATCTGGATGACTTCGGCGGCACCGCGCAGTTCGAGCAGGTTCTCGATCAGCGCCTTGTACTCGCGGGCGAGCACGTGTGAGGTCTCGGTCAGGGGGTTGACGTCCTGAGCTGGTTGGGCGAGCACGCGCAGGGCCGTTCCGGTCCCGGCGGCGGCGCTTCCCACCGAGGCCCGATACAGACCCTGCAGGATCGCGACCTCGATGCCGTTGGGCAACTTTCGGGAATCCTCCAGCTTGGCGACCGTGCCGAAATTGGCAAAGCGCCCTTCGACCCGAGGCACCAGCAGGACGAGACCGTCGCCCTGCCGGGCGGCGGCGACGGCGGCCTGCGCCTCCTCACGCTCCAGCGGGATCGTCACCACCATGTTCGGCAGGACCACCCCGTTGTTGAGGGGGAGCAGCGGAATGAAATCGGTTCTTACTTCAGCCATTGATAACTTCTCCTTCGTGTTCTCGCCAGGTACAACCGGTCGAGACCTTAGGTTTATGCCCAAATTGGGGCGGGTCAAACGGCTGAGACGAGCGGCCGGATGACGTCTTCGATGGCGGCCGCGACCGCCTCCGGCGGCTGGCCTCCATCGATGAGCCTGAGCTTGCCCTCGTCGCGGTAATAGCCGATCAGGGGCGCCGTCTGTTCGAGGAAGACGTCGATCCGGTGGTCGGCGATGTCGGCGCGGTCGTCCTGGCGGTGTCGCTGGCCCAGCCGGTCCACGAGCGACTTTCGGTCGGTCTCGAGATAGAGAACGCCATCTAGAGGCCGCTGCAGCTCGGCAAGCATCGCGTCCAGGGCCTGCGCTTGTGGCAGGGTGCGGGGGAACCCGTCGAGGATGAAGCCCGCTTCGGTGTCGGGTTGGGAGAGGCGCTGCCGGATGATGTCGACGACCAGCTGGTCCGGGACCAGCTCGCCGCGATCGAGGTAGGAGCGAACGCGCTGGCCCAGCGCCGTTCCGGCCTCGACCTGCGCCCGCAGGATATCGCCGCTCGCGATCGCCGGAATCTGGTACCGCTCCGTCACCCTGGCCGCCTGGGTGCCCTTGCCGGAGCCGGGCGGTCCGAGCAGGACGAGGTCCAGGGCCATAGCTATTTGCAGGGAAAGCCGATGGGCTCGGCATAGGCGGCGGCGGCGGCCTTCTGGCTGATGTACCCATCGTGCGCCATTTGGGCCAGAACGTTGAACTGTCGAGCTCGGGCGGAGCACGGATTGCGGTACAGGTCGTAGTAGGAGGGTGACTGGGGGAGGCCGGCCAGCATCGAGGCGCGGGCCAGGTCGAGCTCGCCTGGGGCGCGGTGAAAGTAGATCTCGGCCGCCATGCCGATGCCATACGCACCGTGCCCGTAGTAGACGGCGTTGAAGTAGTTCTCGAGGATGGTGTGCTTGTCGAAGCGCGCTTCGACTTTGAGGGCGAGCAGGAGGTTCTCCGGCTTGCGCCAGCCGTCATCGTCGTTGCCCATGTAGACGACTTTCATCAGTTGCTGGCTCAGGGTGCTGGCGCCCTGCAGAGCCCGATGCCGGTACAAATCCGTCAGGACGGCGCGGATCAGACCCTGGGTATCGATGCCGCTGTGCTGATAAAAGCGCTCGTCCTCGATCGCGATTAGCGCCTCACTCAGTTGATCCGGAATATCGCTGAGGTGGACTCGCGTTCCGCCGTGCTGCTGAAGGATGGCATCGACGCGCTTGGGCGTGTCGTCGACCGAGGGGGTGACCAGGAGCCCGACTCCAGTGGCGATCCCAAACAGTGCGGGCAACCCCAGGGCCAGGGCCACGATTACGGCAACCACCCGCTGCCGTCGCATCCCTCGGCGCCCCCGCATTGCGGGACGATTCTAGTGTCGCAGGCCAGCAGTAAAATAGTGGTGTGACCGAGGGATCCGAGAAGGTGAACGATCGGAAGGGGACCTGGAAGGTCAAGGCGGGGCTCGCCGAGATGCTCAAGGGCGGCGTCATCATGGACGTCGTGACCGCCGAACAGGCCAGGATCGCCGAAGACGCCGGGGCGGTCGCGGTGATGGCCCTGGAGCGGGTGCCCGCGGACATTCGCCGCGAGGGCGGCGTGGCCCGGATGAGCGATCCCGGCCTGATCACGGCCATCATCGAGGCCGTCACGATCCCGGTGATGGCGAAGTGCCGGATCGGGCATTTCGTCGAAGCCCAGATCCTGCAGTCGCTCGGCGTCGACTACATCGACGAGAGCGAGGTGCTGACCCCGGCTGACGAGGAACACCACATCAACAAGCATGTTTTCAAGGTCCCCTTCGTCTGCGGCTGCCGCGACCTCGGTGAGGCCTTGCGCCGGATCGCCGAAGGCGCCGCGATGATCCGTACCAAGGGGGAGGCCGGCACCGGCAATGTCGTCGAGGCCGTCCGGCATATGCGCGCCGTGACGAGCGCGATCCGCAAGCTGCAGGGCGCCGGGCCCGAGGAACTGGTGATGGAAGCCAAGCGGATCGGTGCCTCCGGCGACCTGTTGGAAGAGACGGCTCGCCTCGGCCGCCTGCCGGTCGTCAACTTTGCAGCGGGCGGGATTGCCACGCCGGCCGATGCGGCTCTCATGATGCAACTCGGTTGTGATGGGATCTTTGTCGGCTCGGGCATCTTCAAGGCCGAAAACCCCTCTGCTCGTGCCAAGGCCATCGTGGCGGCGACCACGTATTTCGACCGGCCGGACATCCTGGCCGATGCTTCCAAGAGCCTGGGCAAAGCCATGCGGGGGTTGGAGATTGGGGCGATCCCCCAGGAGGAGCTGCTCGCCGGCAGAGGCTGGTGAGCAGTACACGCCGCCGCGTCGGCGTCCTGGCGCTGCAGGGCGATTTTCGCGAGCACCTGGCGGCGTTGCGCGCCTGCGAAGTCGAGGGGGTGCCAATCCGTCTCGCGGCTGACCTGGAGGCGGTCGACGCCCTGATCCTCCCGGGGGGTGAAAGCACGACGATGGCGCACCTGATGGAGCCCACGCTGAAGCAATCGATCCAGCAGCGCGCCGCGGCGGGCATGCCGGTGCTGGGGACCTGCGCCGGCATGATCCTGATGGCCCGCGAGATCGCGGACGGTCGGCCGGACCAGGAGCCGCTCAAGTTGATGGACATCGGCGTCCGGCGTAACGCCTACGGCCGGCAGATCGACAGCTTCGAAGCCGATGTCGCCTCCCCGGCTATTGGGGGTTCCGCCCCGGCAGTCTTCATACGCGCCCCGCAGCTCACCCAGCACTCACCCGATGTCGAGGAGCTCGCCCGCCACGGAGACCAGATCGTCGCCATCAAGCAGGGCAACCGGCTGGCGCTCGCGTTCCATCCAGAGCTGACGCCCGACCGCCGCTGGCATCAGTACTTCTTGTCGCTCAACGGCGAGACGCGATGACGCTTAAGGTCCGTCCGGCGCAGCTGAAGGACCTGGCGGCCATCGAGGCGCTCTACCGGCAGCAGGTGCGTGAGGCGGAGCGCACCCCACTCAAACGCCAGTTCGCGTCGACGCGGCTCTGGTTCCTCTTGAATAACACCTTCGCTTCGATCTTGCCCATCACCTCGACCGCGGACTACGTCTACGTGATGGAAGATGCGCGCCGGCACTCCATCCAGGGATTCGTCCAGGCTGAGACCGCCGCGCTTGGGCCGAACGCCTGGCAGATCCTCAATCTCTGCCTCAGCCCCGACCTCGACCGCTTCAACGACGGCACGGCGCTCCTCGATCATCTTTTCAATGAAGGCTTGAATCGCGGCGTGACGAAATTCGTGGTCCGCGTCCCCGTCGACGATCCGGTCGCGGATCTCTTCCGGGCCCGCGGCTTCACCGCCTACGCTACCGAGCACGCCCTGCTCAGTGAGACGGTCGCGCCGCGGCCGACGCCGGCCCTATCGGGCTGGCGCCCGATGCGTCGCGACGATGAGCTCGGTCTCTACCTTCTTTATTGCGCCACGACACCGAAGTCCGTCGCGGCGGTGGAGGCCGCAAACTTCGCCGAGTGGCGCCGCAGCTCCGCCATCGGGCTACGGGGCGCGCGAATACCGCGGCGCGCCGGCCAGCCACGCTTCGTCCTGGAGCGAGTTCAAGTTATTGGCTGGATGAGCCTCGCACCCGGCGGCGGCGGCCGTCCGCACACGCTTGGCGTGATGGCGGGACAACCGCCGGACTTATGGCCGGCGGTGCTGCAGCGGTCGCTTGCCTACGTGGCCCAGCATCATCCGGGACCGGTCTGGTGCAGCCTGCGGCATTATGACGAGGCGGGCATCCGGCTGCTGCGCGGCGAGGGCTTCGAGGTGATCGCCTCCCAAACCCTCATGGTGCGGGAACTGCCTTTGAAAGTGCCCGCGCGAATGCGGGTAAGAGTCAAAGACAAGCGACTGGTACCCCAATATGGCTGATGCAATGCAGGAACTGCGGCGATCCACCAACGGACTGACCGATGCGGACCCGGCTGAGCTCGACCTGCTCTTTCAGGCGCTGCCGCCGCATCTGAACCGCGCCGTCAAGCGGCTCGATCACCAGGGCCTGCTCCTCGAGGTCGTGCTCGACCTCGGGCGCGAGCCGGAAGCGCGCTTCCCGGACCACGAGGTTATCCTCGACGACACGCCAGTGACGGCCGAGGACCTGGAGTTCGTCGCCACGCGCGTGGGTTCCTTCGGTGACGACAACCGCGCCGGCATCGAGCGGACGCTGCATCGCATCTCTGCCATTCGTAACCGCAGCGGCCAGATCGTCGGTGTCACCTGCCGCGTCGGCCGGGCCATCACCGGGACGATCGACATCATCAAGGACATGGTCATCGGCGGAAAGAGCATCCTCTTGCTCGGGCGGCCGGGCA
>VBFX01000367.1 GCA_005889395.1 Chloroflexota bacterium | reverse complement strand
GGGTTTAGCTCACGTGCCCAGATAGCGGGCTGGGTGGCGTGGTCCGGTCCAAGATGAGGACTCCCAATCCCAGCTGGTTTGCATCGTGAGCCGGGAGGTCGAGGACTTGAACCGGCGCCTCTTACGCGCCCGCGACGCCATGGACCGCTCCTACGCCGAGCCGCTCGACGTCCGCGCTGTGGCCGCGGTGGCCCACCTCTCCGAGGCGCACTTCAGCCGCAGCTTCCGCGCCGCCTTCGGGGAAACGCCGCACCGTTACCTGCAGCGGCGGCGGGTGGAGCGCTCGATGTTCCTGTTGCGCGAGACCGACCGCAGCGTCACCGACATTTGCTTCGACGTCGGCTTCACGAGCCGGGGGACCTTCAGCCGCACGTTCCGGGAGATCGTCGGTGAGGCGCCGTCGAGCTATCGCGTGGGGAATGGACCGATGGTGGCCCCCAACTGCTACCAGATGTGGGCGACGCGGCCGGTGGTGGCGGCGGGGGTGGTGCGACGATCGAGCAGTTTTGGAGACGCCGCCGCAGCGACGGCCTCCTAGCATGAGGGTCGTCCCCATCAAGTCTCGCAAAGGAGAAAACGAACGATGATCACCAAACTCAACGTCGCCTCCATCATGGTCCTCAACAAGGACGAGGCTCTTGACTTCTACGTCAACAAGCTCGGGCTGGAGAAGGGCCAGGACGTCACGCAGGGTTCCTACCGCTGGCTGACGGTGCGCGTCCCTGGCGACGTCACCGAGATCTCCCTCGAGGAGCCGGGCCTGCCGGTGCATGACGAAGCGACCGCGGCGCAGCTGCGCGAGCTGATCGCGAAAGGCGCGCTGGGCGGGCTCGTGTTCAAGGCGGACGACATCCGGGGTCTGTACGAGACCCTCAAGTCGCGCGGCGTCAGCGACTTCACCCAGGAGCCCACCGACCACTTCTACGGCACCGACATGGGCGTCCGCGACCCCTTCGGCAACGCCATCCGGATCCTCCAGCAGGGGAAGGTCGCCCATAAGGCAAGGGCCTGATGGTTCGGCTGATGCCTTACAGGTGTCGCGCCTGATCGCAACCTGCTCGTCGGTCGCTGACCCTGGCGAACAGACGTGCGGGTCCGGGTCAGCAGGCTGGACTATTTGCGATAACCATATTGACAAATGCGAACGCGCGAGTAGTCTGGCGAAGGTACCGGGCGCCGCGGCGAAGGTGTTGCAGGCATTCCTCAGGTACAGTCTCTTTCCCGAGAACGCGTCGATGCCCTCCTCGCTCGCATCTGGCAGCATCGTGTGGGCCTTGTCGTGGCACCGGCGGGCTCGGGCAAGAGCACGCTGCTGGCCGGCTTCGCGGCCTCGGCCGATGTGCCCGTCGCGTGGTATCGCGCCGAGAGCTGGGACGCGAAGACGAGCACGCTGCTGAGCCATTTGCAGTCGGCGTTCACCGCGGCCCTTGGCTCGATACCGGATGGCTGGGATTCCGTCGAGACCGCGGCTCGCGCGCTAGAATCCTGGGCCGGCGGTCGCGCCCTCTTGATCATCGATGACCTTCACACCCTGGAGGACAGCCCGGCCGAACGCACCCTCGAGCGACTCATCGACTATGCCCCGCCCAGCATCACCTTCCTGATCGGGTCGCGCGCGCTCCCCGGTTTCAATCTCTCACGCCTGCGCGTCTCGGGATCGCTACTCGAAATCGGTAGCGAGGACCTGCGCTTTCGCTCCTGGGAGGTCGAGCGTCTCTTCCGGGATTTTTACCGAGCTCCGCTGCCGCCGGAAGAGCTCGCTGAGCTCGCCCGCCGCACCGAGGGGTGGGCCGCCGGCCTCCAGCTGTTCCACCTCGCGACGCGCGGCAAGTCGTCGCAGGAGCGGCGCCGCATCCTCACCGCGCTCGGCAGCCGGTCGCGGCTGACCCGCGAGTACCTGACGCGCAATGTCCTCGACCAGTTGCCGGCCGAGCTCCGCTGGTTCCTCGTCCGGACGTGCGTGCTGACTCGACTCACCGGACCGATTTGTGATGCCTTCCTCGACCGAACCGGGAGCCAGCAGGTGCTCGAGGAGCTCGAACGCCGGCAGATCTTCACCACGGCGACCGATGATCGCGGTGGCTACCGCTATCACGAAGTGCTGCGATCCCATCTGGAACAGGTGCTCCTGGAAGAGCTGGGTGAAATCCAAGCTCGCGCTGCCTACCGGCGAGCCGGGAGGCTGCTGGAGGCGAACGGCGCGTTCCCCGACGCAGTGCAGGCCTATTCACGCGGCGAAGACTGGGAGTCGGTGGACCGCATGCTCCATCACCAGGGCGGCGAGCTGCTCGAAGGACCGGATACCTGGATCGATGCCCTCCCGCCCGCACTGCTTCGCCAGGATCCCTGGTTGATGCTCGGCAGCGCGCGGCGTCACCGGGCCGAGGGGCGCTGGCGGGAGGCGATCGACGCCTACCACCGGGCCGAGCGCGTCTTCGGGTCGAGCGAGGCTGGCCTTATTTGCGCGTCCGAGCGCAAGGCGCTCGCCGGCTGGCTCGAGCCGGCACCGATG
>VBFX01000257.1 GCA_005889395.1 Chloroflexota bacterium | reverse complement strand
AAGTGCTCCTTTGAGATTGGCGGGTTGCCCGGCGTGAGAAAGACCACGTCATCGGTCAATAGTGACAGCAGACCATCGAGATTTCCTTCTGCGGTGAGCCGTCGCCATTCGGCCATCAGCTCCCGGATCTGCTGCTCGTCCGTAGCGGTCGCGACTGACTGTTTCTGCGCCATCTCCAGTTAGATCTTCTCGCCGGTTCGACGATACCGTCGGCTTTCGATCCGGTGCTGGGAAGTTTTTCTCAACGCTCGTCGCGGTAATCGAGGTCTTCGATGGGATCGCCGGTGTAGCTGTCGATTTTGCGATCGACGGCGCCCGGGGCCTCCTCGACGACATGCATGGCCGCGTCCTCCGCACTGGGGGCGCCGCCTTCGTCGCCCATTTCCGAGCGGAGCTCGCCACCACCGTCTTCAGACTCATCGTCAATGAGCCGAACCTCTTCCGCGTCGGGACGGACGCGGTCAGGAACTTCTTCCCGGAGCCGCTCGTCGAGCGTGTCCTGATGGAAATAGTCGTCGGGCGCCTGCTTGTAGTCCCGCGGTGGGACCTCGCCTTCCTGGGCATCGCCGGTGATCTCCTTCTGGGGGAGCGCGCCCATCAGGTCCGGTTGACCCTCTGAGTCGAGGTCTTCGTCCTCGGCAACCTCCGCGCCTGTTGCGCGGCCGCGGGGACCGGGCGCCGCGTCGAGATCGGGGATGCCCTGGGTATCGAGGTCGTCGTTGGGATCTTGATCCTGCTTGGCCATAGGTCCCTTATACGCCTTTCGCCCCGCTGGTCGGCGCGGTGAATAGCCGCTAGAATTGCGCCATTCGTCACAGCAGACGTCGCAGCCACCCGGCAAGTGTGAGAACTCGGCGAAAGCGCATCGCGCGCCCCAAGCGCTCGGCCTCTCGGCAGCGCTTTCGAATCAAGGCACCCCGCCTTCCGAAGCTCAAGGTTCCCGAGTCCCAGCAGCGCGAGCTTGCCGGGATCGGCTTCTTGTTGCTCGCCGGCCTGCTCGTCCTGTCCGTGGCGCTCCAGGCCAGCGGCTCCGCCATGCACCTGCTGCGCGGTGGGCTGGTGGGCCTCTTCGGGTGGGGCGTCGTCTTCGTCATCCTCGCCGCGCTGGTCGCCGCCGCCGAGTTGCTGATGCCCTGGATCGAAACGATGACCTGGGGCCGCGGCCTCGGCATCGCCCTTCTCCTCGCCACATCACTCGGTCTCCTTCACGTCTCCGCCGGCGGCGCCGGCGGGTCGGTGGGGAAGGCCGAAGGGGAGGCACTTCGCAGCCTCGCGGGAACGGCCGGCAGCATCTTGATCCTGGGTGCGGTCTTCCTCGGTGGCCTGGTCCTCGCCTTCGATATCTCATTTCGCGAAACGCTCGGCGCGTTACGCGAGCATTACCTTGCGAATCGGCCAGAGCCCAAACCGGCCGTCCGAGAAAAGAAGCCGGCGGAGGCCTGGAATCCGCGCAACCAGGTGGTGCGTTCCGAAACCGCCGAGCCGGTGCTGGTCCCCATCAACGGTGTGGCCTCGCCCAACCGGCCTGTCGCTCCGCCACCGCCCCCGTCCCCCGAGCTCGAGTCGGCGATTGCCGCATTGCAGGAGCCGATCGAGGACGAGATGGTGCCCACATCGCGCCGGAAAAAGGCCGCCGGCGCTGAGCCCGTGCTGACCGTCGTCCCGGCTGGCGACGAGACCAGGTCAACCCTCGTGGAGGATGAGATCCAGCGGGTCTGGATGAAGCCCGACCTCACCCTGCTCGATACCGTCACCGTCCGCAAGGAGCGGTTGCACGACGAGATCAAGGCAAATATCAAACTGATCGAGGGGACACTGGCAAGCTTCGATGTCGAGGCGACCGTGATCGGTGTCAACTCTGGCCCGTCGGTTACGCAGTACGAGCTGCAGCCCGGCCACGGCGTTCCCGTCCGCAAGATCACCGCACTGCAGAATGACCTCGCGCTCGCGCTCTCAGCCGCGATCCGCATCCAGGCGCCCATCCCGGGCAAGCCGGCGCTCGGAATCGAGGTCCCCAACAAGGCGACCAGCCTGGTCACCCTTCGGGAGATCATCCAGACCCCGACCTTCCAGAACGACAAGACGCTCTTATCGCTCGCGATCGGAACGGATGTTTCCGGCAACACCGTTGTCGGCGACCTGACCCGCATGCCGCATCTGCTGATCGCGGGCGCTACCGGATCGGGAAAGAGCGTCTGCATCAACGCGCTGATCGCCGGCATGCTCTTCCAGGCCACGCCCGAGGAACTGAAGTACATCCTGATCGATCCCAAGCGCGTCGAGTTCTCCATGTTCCAGGACATGCCCCATCTGCTCGTGCCGGTCGTGACGGAATCGGATCACGCGACCTCGGCCTTGCGCTGGGCCGTGGCCGAGATGGAGACGCGCTACAAGCTGTTCGCCAGCCACACCGTCCGCAACATCGGCGATTTCAACGGAAAGGCGCCGGATATGGGACTGAACCCGTTGCCCTACATCGTGATCGTCATCGATGAGCTCGCCGACCTGATGATGGTGGCGGCGGGGGAGATCGAGGAATTGATCTGCCGCATCGCCCAACTGGCCCGTGCCGTCGGCATCCACCTGCTGGTCGCGACGCAGCGCCCATCCGCCGACATCATCACCGGTTTGATCAAGGCCAACATCCCCTCGCGGATCGCCTTCGCCGTCAGCTCCAGCATCGACTCGCGAGTCATCCTGGACGAGACCGGCGCTGAGAAGCTGCTCGGCCGCGGCGACATGCTCTACCTGCCCGTCGAGGCCGGCAGGGCCACCCGCCTGCAGGGCGTCTTCGTGTCCGACCGGGAGATGAAGGCGATCATCGACTTCTGGAAGGGGCAGGGCAAGCCGCAGTACCAGGAGGAGATCTTCAACGTCGAGGCAACCGTCTCCTGGGTGAAGGAAGGCATGAAGCGCGATCCGCTCTTCGCCAAGGGGGCACATGTGGTCGCCACCGAAGGCAGAGCCTCGGTCTCCCTGCTCCAGCGCAAGCTCAACGTGGGGTATACGCGGGCGGCTCGGATCGTCGACCAGCTGGCCGACCAGCGGGTGATCGGCCCCTACGAGGGGAGCAAGTCCCGCGAGGTGCTGATGAACCTGCTCGAGGTCGACGAGCTGGTCAAAGATCTCGACGACGCGAACTCGTGACGACAGACAGCTGTCAA
Organism: Chloroflexota bacterium; assembly: GCA_005889395.1. Lineage (GTDB taxonomy): Bacteria > Chloroflexota > Dormibacteria > CF-121 > CF-121 > CF-13. The sequence continues at coordinate 2,904 of VBFX01000257.1, read as the reverse complement.
ACGGCCGGGTTAGCATAGGCCCCAAGTAATGGCTCAGGACTATTCGTTCGACGTGGTCTCGCAGTTCGACCGGCAGGAGCTGGTCAACGCGGTGAACCAGGCGCAGCGGGAGATCGTGACCCGCTACGACTTCAAGGACACCGGTGCATCGATCGATCTTGGAGAGAACGAGATCACGCTGCATGGGCCCAGCGACTTCAAGCTGAAGGCGATGATCGATGTGCTGCAGAGCAAGCTGGTCAAGCGCCAGCTCTCCTTGAAGATCCTCAAGCCCGGGCCAATCGAACCGGCGGCGAAGGGCAATGTGCGGCAGACGCTCGAGCTGCAGCAGGGGATCGACGACGAGTTGGCCCGCAACCTGGTCAAACAGATCAAGCAGGTCTCACCCAAGGTGCAGCCGCGCATCCAGGGGGACACCATTCGGGTATCGAGCCGGGAGAAAGACCTGCTCCAGCAGGTGATCACGGCCCTCAAGGCGAGCGAGACGTCGGTCCCGCTGCAATTCATCAACTACCGGTGACGCGTGCCGCCCGATCCGCAGATCTACGCGCTGGCACAGCAGGTGGGCGAGCGATTCCGCCGGCAGGGGCGCACGCTGGCGGTGGCAGAGTCCTGCACCGGCGGCCTGCTGGGGGCGGCGCTGACGGACGTGCCGGGCAGTTCCGCTTACTTCCTGGGCGGCATGATCAGCTACGCGGACCGGGTGAAACTGGAACAGCTGGGCGTGCCGGACGCGACCCTGCGCCGGCATGGGGCCGTCAGCGAGCAAACCGCAGCCGCCATGGCAAGCGGGGTTCGGGCGCGGCTGCAGGCCGACGTTGGCGTATCGATCACCGGGGTGGCGGGGCCGGACGCGGAGGGGTCCAAGCCGGTTGGTCTGACCTTTATCGGGATCGCTACCCCCACCCTGCCCTCCGCCGCGAGCGGGGGAGGGGAATCGGTGACGACGCATCGTTTCCAATGGACCGGCGACCGCTGGGACAACCGGCATCGCTCGGTGATCGCCGCTCTGGAGCTGCTGGCCCGGGCTCCCCAACTTTAGCGTTGACAGTTACACAAATCCGTATTACAGTGGAGCGGACGGGCCAGGCCGACCACGAAGCAAGGGGAGTCTAGATGTCAGAAAAAGACCGGGCATTGACGGCTGCGCTCAGCCAGATCGAGCGCAGCTATGGAAAGGGCGCCATCATGAAATTGGGGGAGGCGGCCGCGCAGAAAAACATCGACGTGATCCCAACGGGATCGCTCACCCTCGACATGGCGCTTGGCGTCGGTGGGATCCCACGGGGGAGAGTCGTGGAGATCTACGGCCCCGAGTCGTCGGGCAAGACGACGCTGGCGCTGCATGTCATCGCGCAATCCCAAAAGCTCGGGGGCGTCGCGGCCTTCATCGATGCCGAGCACGCCCTGGACCCGGTTTACGCCGGGCACATCGGGGTCAAGACCGAGGACCTGCTGATCTCGCAGCCGGACACCGGTGAGCAGGCACTCGAGATCGTCGATGTCCTGGTGCGCTCGGGCGCGGTGGACGTGATCGTCGTCGACTCGGTGGCGGCGCTGGTGCCGAAGGCGGAGATCGACGGGGAGATGGGGGATAGCCACGTGGCGCTGCAGGCCCGCTTGATGTCGCAGGCACTGCGCAAGCTGACCGGCGCCATCTCCAAGTCCAGCACCTCGGTGATCTTCATCAATCAACTGCGGGAAAAGGTCGGCATCATGTTCGGCAATCCCGAAGTGACCACGGGTGGCCGGGCGCTGAAGTTCTACGCCTCGGTCCGGCTCGACATCCGCAAGGTCGATTCGATCAAGAACGGGCTAGACGTCACCGGCAACCGGGTGAAGGTCAAGGTCGTCAAGAACAAGGTCGCGCCGCCGTTTCGGTCGGCCGAGTTCGACATCCTCTATAACGAGGGGATCTCGTACTGGGGCAGCGTGCTCGACGCGGCGGTCGATGCCGCATTGGTGGAGAAATCGGGCTCCTGGTTCTCCTGCAACGGCCAGCGGCTCGGCCAGGGTCGTGAGCAGACGGTCGGCTTCCTCAAGGCCAATCCGAAGCTCGGTGAAGAGCTGATCGCGCAGTTGAAGGGCAAAGCGGCCGAGAAGATCCTGCAGCCGGCGTGAGATCCGGCGGCCGGCGCGCCACGCCGACCGCGCGCGAGCCGGAGAGTGCCCAGGTGGCCTATACCGAGGCGATCAAGCGGCTGGCCCGCCAGCCGCAGTCGCGGGCGGCGTTGCGGCAGCGCCTCCTTCGCATCGGCTACGTCGAAGCCGCGGTCGACGCCGCGCTCGACCGCGCCGAGGGCGACGGATACCTCAATGACCGCGAGTATGCCGCCGCGCTGGTACGGCGCCGGACGAGGAGCCGGGGGCACGCGCTCATCGCTCAGGAATTGCGAGCCAAGGGGATCGAGGAGGCGACCGCCGGGCCGGCCCTTGAGACCGTCGACGCCGCGGTCGAGGCCGAGCAAGCCCTGGCCCTGGGACGCAGCCTGATCTCCACCCGGCGACTCGCCGATGCCCAGGCAATGGTCGCCTACCTCGGTCCCCGCCTCGCCCGGCGCGGTTTTAGCAGCGGGCTCGTATACCGGGTGTGTCGCCTGTTGAGCGACGAATGGCAGGTCGCTGACCGGTTTGACAGTCCCCAGATTCGCGACTAAAATGGTCAAGATTCTGTCGCTCTTTAACGACTAGTCCCGCCGCGTTCACACGCGGTGCGAAGAACCTTCACAAGTCCATAAGCGAGGTGTAACTATGCCCAGTCCATTACTCCTGGTCGCAGGTGTCGTGGTGGGTGCGCTTGTGGGAGCCCTCGTCGCCTACCTCTGGGTCGGCAATCGGAACCGGGAGCGGGACCTCGTCTCCAACGCGGAGCGGGAAAAGCTGCTATCGGACGCCGAGACCCAG
>VBFX01000256.1 GCA_005889395.1 Chloroflexota bacterium | reverse complement strand
AGCTGAGTGATGCGGAGGTCACAAGCGCCCTCGCCAAGGGCGTGGCCGCTGGGGCGATCGTCCCGGTCCTCTGCACCGCCGCGGGCAAATCGCTCGGCATCGGTACCCTGCTGGATGCCATCGTCGCGCTCCTGCCTTCGCCAAAGCAGGCCGCGCCGGTGACGGCCGTGAATCCACGCACCGACCAACCCGAAACCTTGACGCGCGAGCCGGCCGGCCCCCTGGGAGCCATCGTCTTCAAGACCACCGCCGACCCCTTCGTTGGCCGCATCAGTTATGTCAAGGTCGTGTCGGGCGTCCTGACGTCGGGCACCCCGCTCCTGAACGCGGCCAAGGACCAACCGGAACGCGCCGGGACGATCGGTTACCCCAAAGGCAAGGCCCTGGAGCCGGCCACAGAGGTGGTGGCCGGCGATATCGCGGGCATCAGCAAGCTGCAGGTCACCGCGACCGGCGATACCCTTGCCAGCCGTGACCATCCCCTGCGGCTTCCGCCGATCGAGTATCCAGAGCAGACGTACAGCGCCGCGGTCGGGGCCAAGAACAAAGCCGATGAGGAAAAGGTGAACGCGGCGCTGGTGAAGCTGGTCGACGAAGACCCGACCCTGACGCTCGAGCATGAGCCGATAACCAAGGAGACGATCGTGCACGGCATGGGCGATATCCATCTCGATGTCGTGCTCGAGAAGATGAAGCGCAAGTATGGTGTCGAGGGCACACTGGCGGTGCCGCGGGTGCCCTACCAGGAAACGATCACCAGCAGCGCGAAGGCGGAGAAGAAATACAAAAAGCAGTCCGGCGGCGCCGGCCTCTACGGCCACTGCGTGATCGACATCGCCCCCGTCCCGCGCGGCACCGGGTTCGTCTGGGAAGACAAGATCTTCGGGGGCTCGATCCCGCAGAACTTCCGACCATCGGTCGAGAGGGGCGTACGGGAAACGATGGAGCAAGGGGTATTGACCGGCAACCCGCTGGTGGACATCAAGGTCCGCCTGCTGGATGGATCAACACACCAGGTCGACGGCAAGGACATCGCCTTCAAGCTGGCGGGCGCGATGGCGATGCGCCAGGCGGTGATGGATGCCAAGCCGGTGCTGCTCGAACCGATCATGGAGGTTGAGGTGCTGGTCCCCGAGCGCAATATGGGCGACGTCATCAGCGACCTCAATGGCAAGCGCGGCAAGATCGCCGGAATGGAACCGTCGGGCGATCACATGGAAAAGGTGAAAGCGCAAGTACCACTGTCGTCGATGTACCGCTTCCCCATCGATCTCCGTTCGATCACCCAGGGCCGAGGGAAGTACACGATGAAGTTCTCGCACTACGAAGAGGTGCCCGCCCACGCAGCCCAGCCGGTGATCGCGGCGTATCAGAAGTCGAAGGGCGGCGAGGAAGAGGAAGGGTAAGTCAGCGCGGGCTGGGCGCCGCCCAGAGCGGCACCCCGGCCCAGGCCAGCCCGAGGAGCGTCTTCGCGTCGAGGAGCTCACCACTGGCGCGCAGCACCTGCAGGTCGTGCGCGTCGAAGGGATTGACCTTGAAGGACTCGTCGAGTTCGGGATGAGACTCCGTCGGCGAGAGCTCTTCGGCGAGAAAGAACGTCATTCGCTCATCGCCGTACCCGGGCATCAGGTAGGCGGTGCCGAGCAGCGTCCATCGCTGCGCCTTGAAGCCGGCTTCCTCGGCCAGCTCCCGCCGGGCCGCCGCCGGAATCTCTTCCCCTGGTTTGTCGAGCGTCCCCGCGGGGATCTCCCACAACTCGCGTCCGGCGACGTAGCGGAACTGGCGAACGAGAACGATGCGCCCGCTGGCATCTCGCGGAATGATGCCGACAGAACCGGGGTGTCGAACGATCTCCCTTGTCGTCAGCTGGCCGCTCGGAAGGCGCACGCGGTCACGGTAGACCTTGAAGAGTTTGCCGCCATAGACTTCCTGGCTTTCGACCCGTTCCTCCATACCCGGATTATCATGGCTGCTTAGGTCATGATCGAGCGCACCGTTCTCGAGATCGCTCAGCACCGCTTCTGGGCCTGGCAGCGCCGCCATCGGCCGACACCGCGCAGCCAGCTGCGCGAAACGGATCAATTGCTCGGTGCGATCGAAGAATGCCGCCTCCACGAGCTGAAGTTGATCCCGACCGACATCTGGCGTCGCATCGTTCATCTGCTGGGCCAGCTGGACGGCGGCTACACGCAACGGCTTGGCATCGACCGGTCGCTGGACGGGACGGCGGAGATCCTGTTCGAAGCCCAGGAAGCACTCATGGTCGCGGCGCGAAGCCGCTGGCTCGGCCGGCCGGGCAACGTCGTCCCCCTGTTCCGCCGTCCCTAGCCACCTACGAACATATGTTTGCTTTTTCCGGCCACCTGTGCTAGCCTTCCGGTCATGGGCGAGATGGCGACGCTGGTCCAAGGCACCCCTGGAAGCCGTCCGGTAGCCGACGTGACGACCGTGCCGCTGCTGCGGCGCGTGGTCGAGAGCCTCGCGACGATGCGGCCCGGCCGCTATACCGTCTATCTCGGCAGGCCAGACCCGGCTGCGGTTCGCGCCGAATGGGACCAGGAAGTTGCCCTCCTGCGGAGCGCGCGACGGGCCGTCGTGACGACCCCCGATACCACGCCTCTGCCTCAGGAGGCCGATCGCCGCGACCCAGGCCTCGGCTGGCTGGCGCACATCTGGTTCAGCGCCGTGATGGGAGACGACACGGCGATGGCCGTGATCTGCCGGCCCGACGCCGAACACCCAGAGGAAGCCTGGCTGCTCACCGATCCGACGGCGGTGCGCCGGTTCGTCGCCGCGGTCGAGGGTGAGCTGGCCCGGCCAGACCCGCAACTGCTCGCCGTCTAAAGACCTCCGTAGAATTGGGGCCTCGTGACGCCCCCTCAGCAGCCGTGGCCGTTGCTGGTCGCCGGCACGATCACTCGCGACGACGTGCGCACACCGATGGGCGTCAATACGGACGGTCTCGGCGGGTCGGCCACCTATTTCACGCTGGCGGCGCGCCTCTTTGCTCCCGTATCGGTCGTCGGCACCGCAGGTCCTGATTTCATGCATGCCTTTCAAGCCGCGATGAAAGGTACCGGTGCCGACCTGCGAAGCACCGTGACCTCCGAGCTCCCCACCTACCGATGGTTCGCCGAGCACGACTACGAGACGGGCACCACCCGCAACGAGCGCTCGGACCAGGGCGCGTACCATGGCTTTTCCCCGGTCCTCACCGCCGATCAGCGCAAGTCCCGCATCGTTTTCCTCGGCAGCATGGAGCCCCGTCACCAGATGCGTGTGCTCGAGCAGCTCGACGATCCGTGGCTGGTCGCCGGCGACACGATGAAGCTCTACATTCGGGAGCAGCCCGACGCTCTAGAACCCGTACTTCAGCGGCTCGACTACCTCTTCCTCAACGCCTCGGAGGCGATGGCGCTGGCGAAGGTCGGAACGATCGAGGAAGCGTCGCAGCAATTACGCCATCGCTTCACGTTGCGCGGACTCGTTATCAAGGAGGGGCCGAAAGGCGCAACGCTCTACCGCCACGGTGAGGACATCCACCTTCCTGCCTTGCCGGTCGATCCGCCGATCGACCCGACCGGTGCCGGTGACGCGGTGGCCGCCGGGTTCCTCGGCTGCCTCGCAGAACAGCAGGTGGAGACGGAAGACTCGGTGCGCCTAGCCCTTGGGTACGCGATGGTGATGGCCTCCTTCACCATCCAGCACTTCAGCGTGCGCGGGCTCCAGCCGATCACCCGTGACGACGTCGAGGCGCGGATGGCGTCGATGGCCTGGCTTCCCTCGACGGCCGGATGAGCTGGCGGGCCGGCGGTCTGACCGTCGAGGTGCGGCAGGGTGATCTGACCCAGCAAGATGTCGACGCCATCGTCAACGCGGCCAACAACGACCTGGAGCTGGGCGGCGGCGTCGCCGGTGCGATCGCGCGCGCCGGGGGGCCGCAGATCCAGGCCGAGTGCCGGCGGATCGGCCCGATCGAGGTCGGAGATGCCGCCATCAGCGGCGGGGGCAAGTTAACCGCGCGTTTCGTTATCCACGCCGCGAGCATGCGGTTGGGCGGGCGGACCAGCGCCGAGAGCTTGCGCAGCTCGACCCGCCGCAGCCTCGAGATTGCGAAGGATAAGGGTCTTCGGTCGATCGCGTTCCCCGCTGTCGGCACCGGAATCGCCCATTTCCCGATGGACGAGTGCGCCCGGATCATGCTCGAAGAGGTGGTGGCCGGTAGCAGGAACCCCTCCAGCATCCGCGAGGTTCGCTTCGTCCTCTTCGGTGCGGATGCCGAATCGGCGTTCCGCGCTGAAGCCGACCGCCAGCTAGCGGCCGCCGAACAATCCGGGAAAGAAGATCGAGGCGAGGAACGCCAGCGTCACCGCCGATAGAAAAACCATCACCGCCCCGCTGAAGACGTTGAAGAGCGGCGTGTTCGCGTAGCGGCCCATGATCCGCTTGTCGTTGGCCAGCAGGATCAGCAGCGGCAGGAGGAGGGGCAGGAGCATCCCATTGATGATGTTCGGGAGGTTGGTGATCAAGACAAGGGGAGCGCCCGGGAACATCGCGATGGCCGCCCCGATGACGATCGTGGCCGTGTAAATCGTGAGGAACGCCGGCGCCTCGCGGAAGGACTTGTCGATGCCGCGTTCGAGACCAAACGCCTCGGTGATGGCGTAGGTGGTGGAGAGTGGCAGCACCGACGCGGCCATCAGCGAGGCGTTCAGGAGCCCAATCGCAAAGAGCTGTTCCGCATACTGGCCCGCCAGGGGCTTGAGCGCCAGGGCAATCTTCGAGAACGCCGTGGGGTCTGAGGGGTTCACGCTGACATGGGCTGCGTAGATCGTGGCGCCCGTGGCGACGATGATGAAGAAGGCCACCACGTTCAGCATCAGGATGCCGGCGACCGTGTCGATCCGCTCGTACTTCAGGTCGTTGGGATGCAGTCCTTTGTCCGCGACGTTGGACTGCTGAAAAAACGCCATCCATGGCGTGATCGTCGTGCCGATGATCGTGATGAAGATGAGGATGAATGGCGGCGTGAGGTGGAACGTCGGAACTACGGTGTGATGGATTACATCGCTCCACTTCGGGTGGGCAAGGAACGCCGAAACGATATAACCGAGGTAGACCAGGGTGAGGAGCAGAAGGACGCGCTCGACCACGCGAAACGACCCCCGCAGAACCAGAAACCAGACCAGCAGGGCGGCCACCGGGATCGCGGCGTAGCGAGCGACGTTGCCGAACAAGAGTTGGGCCGCCCCACCGACGCCGGCAAATTCCGCGACGGTCGTGGCCGCGTTGGCGAAGAAGAGGAAGAGACCATTGACTGGATCGCCACCAGGCACATGGCGGTGACGATCAGCAACCACAGCAGCTCGTAGCCGAACTGCGAGCCGGCCAGGGCATAGCCGGTGATCCCGGTTGCATCGTTGTCGACGTTGCCGGTGATGATGCCCGGGCCGACCACGGCCAGCAGCATGACGAGCCGCGCGCGCCGGCTGCGAAAGAGGCCGAACGGCCGGGCCAGCGCGCTCGGCGGGCCCAAAACGGTTAGAAGATGCGGCGGCGGCGCCCGCCGGCTCGCGCCGGCATGACCCGCTCCATGACGTCATCGACGGTGACGATGCCGTGAATCCGGTTGTGCTCGTCGACCACCGGGACCGCCAGCAGGTTGTACTTCGAGGTCACCGCGGCCACTTCACGTGGCCCCGCGTCGAGGCCGACGGAAATCACGTTCTTGATCATGAAGTCGCGGATCTTTGTCTCGGGCTTGGCCACGATCAGGTCGCGCAGGGACAGGACCCCCAGCAGATGCTCCTCCTCATCGGTGACATAGACGTAGTAGACGCTTTCGGCGTCGGGTTCGAGTTCGCGCAAGCGTTCGATCGCCTCGGCCGCGGTCAGCGTATGCAGCACGGCGACGTACCCGGTGGTCATCAGGCCACCAGCCGTGTCCTCGCGGTAGGCGAGGAGCTCCTCGACGTCGCCCGCCTCGTCCTCCTCCATCCAGGATGTCCGAGGCGCGTTCGACATCGAGGCGCTCGAGGATGGAGGCCTGCATCTGCGGCTCATCGATCTCTTCGAGCGTATCCGCGGCTTTCTCGTCATCGAGGGCCGCGAAGACGGCACTCCGGTCGTCGGGGCTGAGCTCATTGACGATGTCGGCGATGTCAGCAGGATGGAGCTTGGCGAGCTTGGTATGGGCGATCCGCAGCTTGACCGAGCTGACGTCGGTCTTCACGGGGTCGACGGCCTCCCAGGAGATCAGCTTTTGCGGCCAGTCCAACCCGAGCGCCGCGGTGATGCGGCGGCCCAGCCCCTCGAGCCCGACCCGGCGCGCCAGCCCACGACTCCCGATATCGACGCCGATGACGAGCGTTGAGCCTTCCACCTGGGAGAGCTGCAGGTCGTTGACCCGCACCACCCGGCGGCCGTCCATATCGACGATCTGCTTGTCGAGGATCTGCCGCGCCAGCCACAGCTCGGTATCGGAACGGCTGTGCGGCTGCAAGCTGCCGGCGTCCACCTTGAGACTGAGCTCCTTGTTGTCCCAGCTACGGACCACCGACCAGTCGAGTGAGCGCACCTTGCGGTTGCCTTTCAAGATGACGCCGGTCACTTTGGGAAAGGGCTCGGTCATCACGACCACCAGGTCGCGAACTCGCCCGACGCGATGCTGTCGAACGTCGACCACCTCAGCGTTGAGGAAATCGCTGAGGAAGATCAAACGGCTAGCCTCGGAATTGCTTGAAGAGCAATGACGCGTTGTGGCCGCCGAAGCCGAACGAGTTCGACAGCGCCAGCTTGATCTCCAGCTCGCGCGCCCCCTCGGGGATGTAGTCGAGGTCACATTGCGGGTCGGGATGCTCGAGGTTGATGGTGGGTCGGGATCCGGTAGGCGGCCTCGCCAAAGATGTCCTTGAACGCCAGCGTTTCGGCCACGTCACCCAGCTGGGTTGCGGTCCCGTGCGCGTTGATGTAGCTCACATCCTCCGGCACGACCCTCGCCTTGGCCAGGGTGCGTTTCATCGCCTGGGCGGCGCCGGCGCCCACCGGATCAGGGGCCGTGATGTGGCTGGCATCGGCGGTCGCTCCGTAACCAACGATCTCGGCGATGATCGGGGCACCCCGCTTGCGCGCCGCGTCCAGCTGCTCGAGGATCAGGATCCCGGCCCCCTCCCCCATGACAAAGCCGTCGCGCTCCAGGTCGAAGGGACGGCTGGCCAGCTGAGGCTCGACCTGGCGTGTCGAAACAGCACGCGAGGCGCAGAAGGCAGCCAGCGCCAGGGGCGTGACGCAGGCTTCGCTTCCACCCGCGATCATGGCCGTCGCGTCGCCACGCCGGATAGTCTCGAAGGCCTCACCGATGGCGTGCGCCCCTGAGCTGCAGGCGGAAACCGTGCAGTAGTTCGGCCCTCGCGCACCGATAGCGATCGAAATCATGCCCGCGCCCATGTCGGCGATCATCATCGGCACGGTGAAGGGGCTGATGCGTGAGGGTCCCCGTTCCTTGAGGACGGTCAGCGCCTCCTCGATCTGCTCCAGGCCGCCGATGGCGCTTCCCACGATGACGCCGACCTGGTCGCGGTTCGCCTCGGTGATCTGGAGTCCCGAGCCCTCGAGGGCCTCGCGAGTCGCGACCATCGCAAACTGGACGAATCGCGACATGCGGCGCGCCTCCTTGCGGTCGAGGCGAGCTTCCGGCTTGAAATCCACGACCTCGCTCGCGACCTGGCTCGGCATCCCGGACGGATCGAACGCCTGGACGCGGCGCACACCGGATCGACCCGCCTTGACCGCCTCCCACGTTTCGCGGGTGGTGTGCCCCAGCGAGGTGATGGCGCCGGTCCCGGTGACGACGACCCGCGAGCCGTTTACCATTTTCACGCTCGCCTTTCCACACCGGGGCTCGCTTCTGCTTTCACGCTCGCCTTTCCACACCGGGGCTCGCTTCTGCTTTCACGCTCGCCTTTCCACACCGGGGCTCGCTTCTGCTTTCACGCTCGCCTTTCCACACCGGGGCTCGCTTCGGCGATCCCTCCATCGCCCCACCGAAGACACGCCGCCGCCCAGCTTGGGCCGCTGCCACAGGCGAGCACGAGCGCCGTCATCCCCTTTTGCAACCGCCCGGATTGGACCGCGTCGTACAGCGCGGTCAGCGGCGCAGCCGCCAGCAACGATCCGTAGCGCGCCTCATCCAGCAGGACGCGGCTCGAGGCCACGCCGGCGAGCCGGCTCCACGCCTTCGTGATTTCGGGCGCGGACTGCTCGCCGATCACCACGTCGATCTGCGAGATCGCCAGGTGTGCTTTCTGCAGGCATTCCGCGGCCGCCTCGGTCAGGCCTCGCAGCAGCGTTCGATCCTGGGCATCGCCATTGCCGTCGGGTTGGGCCGCGCCGCCCGCGGTCGTCGACAACACTCCTCCGTCGTCGTCCGCCGGGGTTAGCAGTACGGCGGCGGCTCCACGGCTGTGAACGCGACCTCCCTGTCCCGGCAGATCGACGAGCTGGTTGTCCGACTCGGCGCCGATCAGCAAGACGGCCCGCGCGCCGGCTGTCACATAGCGGATTCCGACGTTGAGCGCCGAGAGCACGCTGGTCTCGGCCGCGTAGAGGTCGAAACTCGCCACCATCGGCAACTTCAGCTCCGTCTGCACCAGGCATGCCGTCGTGGGCCAGAGCACGTCTGGCGTCGTGGTGCCGACGATGATCATCTCGATGGCGGACGTCGGTACGCCCGCGACGCGCAAGGCGGCGCGCGCTGCGCCGGCCGCCAATGCGGGCGTCGACACCCCCTGGTCGGATTGCACCCGGTAGGAGACCCCCGTCAGGTCGGCGCCCGTAATACGCCGAGCGGGTTGGGCATCGGCGGGCGGGCGGTAGACCCCCAGGCCGGCGATCGCCCCGAGGGCCAATCCACGGCGTGCCTGGGCAAGCGAAGGCATCGAGGCCGAGGTCACACCTCATTTTAAGTCGCGCTTTTGCGCCTCGTTACGATTGGGCTGAACTGGACCGTAACCAAGAGCCACCCGGGGGGATACATCTCCGGCGGGGAAGCCCGGGTATTCGCACTCCCGGTCGCGGTTCGCTATTGTATAGACCAAATTTGGGCACCAGACCGTGCCCGCAACTCCAAGAACCAGTAGGAGGGAAGGATGGCCGAAGCGAATTTCGACAAGTTCCGCGGCATTATCGCAGAGCAACTTGGCGTCGACGTCGAGAAGGTGACCCCCGAAGCCTCCTTTACCGATGACCTGCAGGCCGATTCGCTGGACCTGGTCGAGCTGATCATGGCCTTCGAGGAGGAGTACGGGATGGAGATTTCGGATGAAGACGCCCAGAAGCTGCGCACCGTCGTCTGTTTCCTATGGCGCCGGCCCGGTCGCCTTTGTCTTCCCGGGGCAGGGTTCGCAATACGTCGGGATGGGCAAGGCGCTCTTCGACGTCTCCGAGACCGCGCGTCAGGTCTTTAAGCGGGCCGACGAGATCCTTGGCTTCGCCCTGACCCGCATGTGCTTCGAGGGACCGGAACAGGATCTCAATGACACGATCAACGCCCAGCCGGCCATCCTCACCGTGAGCATCGCCTGTCTCAATGTGCTGCGAGAGCGCTGGCAGGCCATGGGGCAGGTGGTCGCGCCGCGATACGTCGCCGGACATAGCCTCGGCGAGTTCACCGCGCTGGTGGCGGCGGACGTCATCGACTTCGAAAATGCGCTGGTGCTCGTCCGCGAACGCGGACGGCTGATGAAGGAGAACGGTACCCTGCGGCCCGGTGGGATGCTCGCGGTGCTGGGCCTCGATAAAGACGTGGTCGAGGCGGTCGTCGCTGAAGCCGGCGCGCTCGGCGTCATCACCGTGGCCAACGCCAACTCCCCTGGACAGATCGTGCTCTCCGGAGAGGGTCCGGCGCTGGATCGCGCCACCGAGCTCGCCCGCGCTCGCGGCGCCTCCCGGGTTGTGCGGCTGCCGATCAGCATCGCCTCGCATTCGCCGCTGATGGCGCGGGCCGCCGCGCAATTCGGCGAAATCGTCGCTCGGCTTCCGCTCCGTCAGCCGCGTGTTCCCGTCGTCGCCAATATCACCGGCACGATCCTGACCAGTGCGGATGACATCCGCAAGGAGCTGGCCGACCATATCCTCAAGCCGGTCCAGTGGACGGCCTCCGTCGTCGAGATGGTCGCTCGGGGCAGCGCGGAATTTCTCGAGATCGGGCCCGGTCAGGTGCTGTCCGGACTGATCCGGCGCATCAGCCAGGACGCCCATGTCGTCACCCTGAACGACCGCGAGGTCGCCCGGGTCCTTACGCCTTCGCCGTCGGGATGAAGCGCGTCGTCGTGACCGGAGTGGGGGCGGTGACGCCGGTCGGTCTCGATGCGCCCAGCACCTGGGCCGCCCTGCTCGAAGGCCAGTCCGGAGTCGGGAAGATCACGCTCTTCGACGCCAGTGAGTTTCCGGTGCAGATCGCCGGCGAGGTGAAGGGCTTCGACGCGACTGGTCGGATCGAGCCCAAGGAGCTCCGGCGAATGGACCGCTATGCCCAGCTCGGGCTGGTCGCCGCGCAGGAGGCCTTCGCCGACGCCGGGCTGGCGCGCAACGGCCTGCTCGACCAGGTCGGCGTGATCTTTGGCAGTGCGGCGGGCGGGCTCGGGGTCTTCCTGGAACAGCAGCGCATTCTCCAGGAGCGCGGGCTCAAGCGGGTCAGCCCGACCTTCATCCAGAACATGCTGACTGACACCGCCTCGGGGCATATCGCGATCGCCCTTGGCCTGCGGGGCCCGAACATGGCGGTGGTCTCCGCGTGCGCCACCGGCAGCGGCGCCGTCGGGGAGGCGTTCGAAACCATCCGCCGCGGCGATGCCGAAGCGATCGTCACCGGGGGCTCCGAGGCCGTGCTCGTTCCGGTCGTCTACGCGGGGTTCTGCGCCATGCGAGCGCTCGCCCAACACGACGATCCGGCCCAGGCCTCCCGGCCCTTCGACAAGGAGCGGAATGGCTTCGTCATCTCGGAGGGCGCCGGAGCGCTCCTGCTCGAGGAGTTGGAGCACGCCCGCCGTCGAGGCGCGCGCATCTACGCGGAGGTGATCGGCTACGGCTCCAGCAACGACGCCTTCGACATGGCCGCCCCCGCGGAGGGTGAGGGCGCCGTGCTGACCATGCAGCGAGCGCTTCGCAAGGCGGAGATCGAGCCGGAGCGGGTGGACTACATCAACGCGCACGGGACCGGAACACCCTTGAATGACAAATTCGAGACGGACGCCATCCATCGCGTCTTCGGGAAGCAC
>VBFX01000255.1 GCA_005889395.1 Chloroflexota bacterium | reverse complement strand
CACCCGGTACCGAAGACTGGCTGGGTGACATCCTGATCTCGCTGCCGCGCGCGCGGCGGCAGGCGCGCGATGCCGGCCACCCCGTCAATGACGAAGTCCGGCTCCTCGCGGTGCATGGCTTCCTGCACCTGCTCGGCTACGACCATGCCCAGCCGGCGGAGGAGGCGAGCATGACCGCGCTGACCAACCGCATCCTGGCGGCGGCGCCGTGACGCCGCGCTCCGACGCCGAGTTCGAAGCCGAACGGATCGGCAGCCCCAGCCGGGCGCGCCGCGTCGACGTGCGTCGAACGCTGTACAGCTTTCGCCATGCGGGGCGGGGCTTTGCCTGGGCGCTCTCGTCGCAGGCGAACTTGCGCGTTCACCTGCTGATCGCGTTCGTCGTTCTGGTCGCGGCACTCTTCTTCCGCTTCACCGCCATCGAGTTCGTCGGACTGGTGCTGTGTTTTGCGGTGGTGATCGCGGCCGAACTGATCAATACGACGCTCGAGGTGCTGATCGATTACGCATGGCCCGAGCACCACCCGATGATCGGTCGCGCGAAAGACGTCGCCGCAGCCGCCGTGTTGGTCGCCGCAGGCGCGGCGGCTCTGGTCGGCGCCCTTCTGTTTGCGCGCCATGTCTTCCACCTCTCGTAGCTCTGCCGCGGACGTGGTGACGGCGGCCCTTGACGCACTCCGCGCACGCGATTGGGACGCCTTTGCCCGCCGGCTTCACCCCGACGTCGTCCATCGAACACCAGGCGTACCCGAACCGATCCTGGGCCGGGAGGCCTTCGTCCTCCTGAGCCGCCAGGCGGTGGCGCGTACGCCGGACGTGCGGTTCGAGGTCGAACGGCTCGTGACGGAAGGCGACACCGTGGTCGTTATTGGCGAATGGACCTACACGGGCCTCACCGGGAAGGTCCGCCAGCCTTCGGTCAGCGTCGTCGAGGTTCGCGACGGCCAGATCTGGCGCGACCTGGAGTACGTCGGCCTGGCGATCTAGCCATGGGAGCGTTGTGGCGAAGCCCTCGCCGCCGTCTGAGTTCTGCCGCACGCAAGTAAACTGAACGCCATCGCCACTCCGACTGCGCTCGAGCCGCGCCGTCGCGCGGTCGTGCAGGTTTCCGCGCTCCAATACCCCGAGTTTCGCCGCTATTTCGCCGGGCAGGCGGTGTCGCTCGTCGGCACCTGGATGCAATCGGTGGCCGGCGCCTGGCTCGTGCTCCAGCTTTCGCACAACTCGGCCCTGGCGCTCGCCCTCTTTGGCGCCTTCAGCTATGGCCCGGTCTTGATCTTCGGTCTCTATGCGGGCACCCTCGTCGATCGGTATGCCCATCGGGACGTGCTGTTGCTCACGCAGTTCGTTTCGCTGGTCGGCGCCGCGCTGTATGCCGCGCTCACGGCGACGCATGTCATTACGTTGCCGATCGTCCTGGTGCTGGCCGCCGTGTTAGGGGTGAACCAGGCGCTGTACTTCCCCGCGCGCCAGGCGACGGTCCTCGAGATGGTCGGTCGTGGCGAGTTGGTGAGTGCCGTGGCGCTGAACTCCATTGCCTTCAATCTCGCCCGCATCGCCGGCCCGGCGCTGGGTGGCGTCGTGATCGCAACGCTCGGGGTCGCGGCCTGTTTCTGGATCAATGCCATCACCTACCTGGGCGTGATCGCGGCGTTGCTGACCATTCGCCGCCGGCCGCTGACCGCCGGGCCCCCGCAGACGGCGGTGCAGCTCATCACGGAGGCGCTGCGCTACGTCGCGCAAACCCCCGCGCTCGCCGGGCTGTTTGCGCTGCTGTTCGTCGCCGGCACGTTCGGCGCGAACTTCAACCTGGTGCTGCCCTTGTTCACCCGCATCGTCCTGCACGCCAACGCAGATACCCTTGGCTATCTGTTTGCGGCCCAGGGGGTGGGGTCGCTGGTTGGCGCGCTGACCATGACCTTCGCCGGCGGCTTCCTGCTCGAGCCGCGCCGGATCGTGTTGGGCGCGCTGCTCTTCGCCGGCATGGAGCTGCTATTCGTGGTCATCCCCGACTTCACCCAGGCAATTCTGTTGCTGCTGGTGATCGGATGGTCCTTCGCCGTCTACTCGATCGGCACCAACACGTTGGTGCAGGTGCGCTCTCCGGACCGGATGCAGGGTCGCATGGTGAGCCTCTACTCGATGCTGTTCATCGGGGTGACGCCGATCGGCAATGTCTGCGCCGCCATCGTCGCCCACTTCCTGGGTCCGTCGGCCGCGGTCTGGCTTGGCGGAGCACTGACGGCGCTGGCCGGCCTCGCCGTGCTCGTCTTCTTCCTCACGAGACGCGATTGAACTCGGTCATGGCGCGCTCGAGGCCCTGCTCAATCGTGACGAGGACGGCGTCCGCGGCCCGGGACACGATGTCGCGGACCTGAGCTTGCTCGGCGGTGCTGAAGGGGCTCAGCACGTAGTCGACGCCGTTGCCGGGCGGACGGCCGATGCCCACCCGGACACGGATGAACTCCTTGCTGCCGAAGGAGCCGATCAGCGAGTCCAGCCCGTGGTTGCCGGCGGAGCTGCCACCCTTGCGGATACGCAGCCGGCCGAAGGGGAGGTCGAGCTCGTCATGGATGACCAGGGTGCGTTCCAGGGGCACTCCATACTTTGCGCGCAGGGCCTTGGCCGCCAACCCGGAGAGATTCATCATGGTTTGCGGCTTGGCGAGCACCAGCTCGCGGTCACCGATCCGGACGCGACCCGTAAGGGATTTCGCTTCCCGGCCGGCCACGCGGCCCTGGTGGCGGCGAGCCAGCTCGTCGACGACCAGGAAACCCATGTTGTGCCGGGACCGCTCGTATTCCCGGCCGGGATTTCCCAGGCCGATCACCAGCCAGCGGTCCGAGGGCGACGGGAGGACCGGTTTGCGACGGAACATCGCCCCGTAGCGTAAAGCACGCAAAAGGTGGCCCCGCCGCGGCGTTGCACTCTCGCCAGCCGTGGGTTTCCTCCAGCGTCACGTCAACGCTCGGTCGATTCGCGCCCTGCTGTGGGTCGCAGGCCTGGCCGCGCTGCTGGCCGCCACTGGTGGCTGGGTGCTGCCGGCCCAGCCCTACCCGGCGCCCTGGGCCTGGATCAGCTTCATCGGCATGTGCATCGTGGACGACTTCCTGCTCGGCTCGAAGGAGGACGCCCGCTGGAGCGAAGTACCCAAGATCACGCTGCTGGCCGCCATCATCGTGTTTCGGCGTCATCCGGAAGTCACCCTGCTCGTGGCGGTGGTGGCCGCACCAATCGGCAGCCTGCTGAAGGGCCAGTCGTGGTCGACGCAGTTAACGGCCACCGCACAGTGGACGCTCGCGGCCGTCTTCGGGGCGTTCACGTTTCGGCTGGTGGGCTTCGGCGACACACCGCACTTCCTGGTGGCGACCGGGGCGCTGATGGCGGTCTACTACGCGCTCGGACCGGTTCTTAGCGCCCGCCTGGAGGCCACGCTGACCGGCACCGACTTCCGGAGTGCCTTTGCGAGCCATCGGCGGCTGGCGATCTCGATGCTGGTGGCCGGTGCGCTGCTCGCCCTCGCCTGGCGCACCTCCTGGCTCGAGCCGGCTGCCCTGAAGGTTGCGGACGGCGCGCTCGTCACGGTCGCCGGCATCTTCGCGGGTTTCATCTTCGGCGGTCGGGCCAGCCGGGTCCTGGCGCCCGGGGCGCCGGTTCCAGTCCGGCCGCTGGTGGCCGCGGGTGCAGCCCTCATCATCAGCGAGTTCACCCCCGGCCCGCTTCCATGGCTGCTTCCGCTCGGCCTGGCCGTGGCCGCCGGCATCTGGGCGGTCTGGCGGCAGATCTATCCGATCGCCTGCGGCGCGCTCGGCGCCTACTGCAACGAGGTCGTCCGGGCGGCCAACGGGGGACG
Source organism: Chloroflexota bacterium (assembly GCA_005889395.1). Taxonomy (GTDB): domain Bacteria; phylum Chloroflexota; class Dormibacteria; order CF-121; family CF-121; genus CF-13. The sequence continues at coordinate 2,172 of VBFX01000255.1, read as the reverse complement.
GATGCCAGTCGAAGGGCACAACGTCCTGGCGGCGGTGAACAGCCGCGCCACCACCTACGTCCTGAGCGGTCCGCATACGAACTTCGCGTGGCTGGACGATCGCTTCAGTCTGCCGCCGCCGTTTCCCGGCATCGCCAGCGCGGGCGACATCTTGATCGCGATCGGCATGGCCTGCTTCGTGGCCATGCTGATGCTGCGCCGGCCCGCGGCTGCTGCCCCCGGGGAGGCGACCGGCGACGACGCGGACCTCGAGGACATTCGGGGGAACGAGGCAGCCGCGGCCTGACCGGATCGGCCCGACGTCGTTGGTCCGGGCGGCCCTTGCGCGATCGATTGCCTCATGGTTTGTTGATCCGCACATGCGGATCTGGCTGCTCCTGCTCGCGTTGCTGACGCCGGTCACGGCCGAATCGCATCCTCCGATCACCGGGCCCGCCGCGGTCGAGCTGTACGAGCTGGCCCCGACGGCGCCGCCACCACCGGTCATCAAGGCGCAGTCGGCGATCATGATCGACGTCGATAGCGGTAAGACCCTGTATCAGCTCGATCCGCACGGACGCCATGCGCCGGCCAGCCTGACCAAGATCGTCACCGCGCTGGTCGCCCTCGACCATCTTCGGCTCGACCAGACGGTGTTGGTCCCGGTATCGATCAACCAGCTCCCCTGGGATTCGACACGGATGGGACTGCGCGCCGGTGAGCGGCTCACGGTGCGCGAGCTCCTCTACGGCCTCTTCCTGAATTCCGGAAATGACGCCGCGATCACGCTCTCCGAGGCCGCCACGCCTCGAGCGACGTTCATCGCGTTGATGAACGCCCGCGCGGCCGCACCCGGGATGACCGACACGCACTTTGTCAATCCGATCGGCCTGGACGATCCCGCCCATTACACATCGGCGGCCGACCTGGCCAAGGCGTCGGCGGAGTTGATCCGGCGCTTCCCGGACGCCGCGGCCATGGCGGCGACCCCCAGCCTGACCTTGCCGGCCACCGCCACGCACCACGCCTACGCGCTCTACAACCTCAATGACCTGGTCCGAAAATATCCCGGCGCCACCGGGCTCAAGACCGGTTGGACCGGTCACGCCGGCGGCTGCCTGATCGCCACCGCCACGCGCGACGGCCGGCATCTGATGGTGGTCCTGCTGGCCTCCCCTCGCATCTTCGACGAGGCGGCAGCGTTGCTGGATTATGGGTTCGCGAGCGGGGACTGAGAACAGGCCCCATAGAATCTCAGCCATGTTAGGGGTGCGCGTCCTGGAAAGGGTGCGTCGGCGCAACGTCCTGTACGCGATCCTGCTCGCCGCCGTATTAGCGGTCATTGTCCTTGCGCTGCAGGTCGTCAACAGTGCCTCGGCGCCTCCTGAGAAACCGCTCAGTGACCTGTTGACGGCGTTGGACCAGGGGCAGGTCGTCAGCGGGACGTTCGATAGCGCCGACGAGCGAGTCGATTGGACGGATCCGCCCGGCCAGCGGTACCGCACGTTCTACCCCACGGGCTACGAGGCGGTGCTGGTCGACAAATTTCACGACGCACAAGTGCGGTTCGGCGCGACGAAATCGGCCGGAACCAATTTATGGCTCACCGTGGTGCTGCCCAACGTGATCCTGCTCGTCCTCATTGGCGGCTTCCTGTGGTACGCCCTCCGGCGGTATGGCAGCAAGCCTCAACCGGCGACGTGAGCGTCACCTCAAACATTTTTTTCCGGGTCGCCTACCGGTTCGGGCCCAAGCCGTGGGACAGCGGGGTCCCACCGCCGGAACTGATCGAGGTCATCGAGGGCGCTCGTCGCCTGCCGGCCGGTCGGGCGCTCGACCTCGGCTGCGGCACCGGGACGACCACGGTCTACATGGCGAACAACGGATGGCAGATGACCGGGGTGGATTTCGTGCCCCGGGCGATTCGCGCCGCCCGCGCCAAGGCGGCGGCCGCCAGCCTCTCGGTCGCATTCCTCGTGGGCGACGTGACACGGCTCCATCAGTACCCGATCGAGCCAGGCTTCGACCTGCTCTTCGACCAGGGATGCTTCCACTCGTTGCCGGAGGCGGCCCAGCCGGCCTACGCGCGCGAGGTCACCGGGATGGCGCGATCCGGCGCGACCTACTTGCTGTACGCGTTCGGGCGGCAGCCCGGAGCGCGGCGGCCCCGGTTTTTCCCGAAGGGCGTCACGC
>VBFX01000254.1 GCA_005889395.1 Chloroflexota bacterium | reverse complement strand
GGCCCAGACAAGGGGATAGAGAGCGACGAGCGCGCCGATTTGTAGCAGCGACAGCCCTCGCTGAGCGAAGAACAGGGGGAATAGTCCCCACGCCATGCCGTCATTGAGGTTATTGGTCAACCCAGCCGCACAACTGGCGGAAAGTGCCCGCTCCCGGAAGCTCGTTTCAATGAAGATGCGGCCCATCGTGACCCTCGGCTGCCCGCTCCCGTCGTCAGTCGCACCGGCTTCGAAGCGTACGTGGCCTCGCGTCTCGCGCACCAAGAAGACTGAGAGACCGAGTCCCAGCCCCGCGTAGGCCAGGCCGAAGAAGAAGGGTTGCGGGCGAAGGCCGGCATGTTGGGCGACGAACCCGGTGAGGTAGGCCGTCATTGCCAGTGCACCGTAGCCCGCCGCTTCGTTGAGGCCCATGGCCAGGCCTCGCCGAACCGGACCAACGAGATCGATCTTCATGTTGACCGTCATCGACCAGGCGAGCCCCTGATTGATCCCGAGAAAGACGTTGGCCAGGATCACCCAGCTCCAATTCGGAGCCCAGATGAGCAGCAACGGCACCGGCAAGGCTGCCAGCCAACCAGCGACGAGGACCGGCTTGCGACCAAAGCGATCCGACAGTGGCCCGGCGGCGAAATTCGTGAGGGCCTTGGTCGCCCCGAAGGCAACGATGAAGGTGAGCGCCGCCGTGACCACTGTCAGGCGGAACACGTGGGTGGCGAGCAGCGGGAGAATGGTGCGCTCCTGCCCGAGCATGCCGCCGACGAGCGCATTGACGCCGACCAGGAGGCTGAACTGGGCGAGGTTCGCCCGGAGCCCGAGCGCTATCGCTCGCGGGCGCGGTGCGGCTGCGGTCATCCAGTGGCGATCCGCCGCTTAGCGCTCCGCCAGGCGTCGAAACCACCGTTCAGGACCGCCAGGCTCGCACGACCCTGTCCCTCGAGCAGGCTTGCGGCCGTCATCGCCCGCTCCCCGTGACCGCAGTAGATGGTGAGGGGCCCAGATGGAATGGCGGCGGGCGAGGCAATGACGCTGCCGAGCTCCACGTGCCGCGCACCGGGGATGTGCCCACTCGCCCACTCGTCCGCCTGGCGGACATCGAGGGGCGTGCCTTGCACCTCCTCGTCGACCCGGCGAATCCCAATTGTTGACACGGGCAACCCCGCCACCTGCCACGCGCCAATGCCGCCCTCAAGCTCGCCTACCAGGTTCTCGTAGCCGATCTTCAGGCATTGCTCGACCAGGTCCTGAGCGTCCTGGTCCGGCGCCCCGACGAAAATCAGACGCCGGTCGGCCGGCACGATCCAACCGAGCCACGAGGCAAAGGCCGGACGCAACACGATGGAAAGGGCGCCGGGAATGTGGCCGTGGGCAAAATCGACAAACGGCCGAACGTCGATCACAATCGCACCCGTGGCTTGCTGACCCCGAAATTCGTCGACCGAGAGCGCGGCGAGCTCCGGCGGTTTGACGCCATACAGGCGGGCTCCTTGCTGGTTCACCGCACGCAGACGGAGGAAATAAGGCGGATAGGTTCCCAGGCCGCCAAGGAACGGACGAACGAAAGCCTCCTCGGCGACCGCAGTAAACAACAGACTCTCGTGCCGCTCTCTCCCAAGGGTCGTGGTCCGCCCCCCGCCGGCGCCGGCCGAGCAGAAGGAGCCGGCCCCATGGGTTGGGTAGACAGCGAGGTCATCCGGAAGATTGCCGAGCCGTTGATGGGCTGATCGGTAGAGGTCGCGGGCCAGCGGCTCGGTCTGCTCCGGCCCAATCAGGTCAGGGCGGGCGGCACCGCCTGGGAGGACCGCTCCTCCGCTGAACAGTGCCACCGGCTTTGAACCGTCAAGGAGCAGATAGGCGAGGTGCTCGGGTGTGTGTCCGGGGGTCGCCGTCGCTCGCAGGGTCAATCCGCCAAGGTCGAGCTCTTCTCCATCTTCGAGTCCTCGATGGGCGGTGGCGAGATGCGACGCCGCCGGTGCGAGGACCGTTGCACCGAAGGTGGCCAGCTCGCGGCTGCCCGAGATGAAATCGGCGTGGAGATGCGTCTCCACCACGAACGCGATCCGCAAGTTGAGGCGTTCCGCCATTTCGAGGTAAGGCGTCGGGTCCCGACGAGGATCAACGACCAGCGCTCGGCCATCGCCGAGCGACACCAGGTAGGAGGAGTTTCCGAGCCCATCGTCGATAAGGGGCACGATCTCCGAGCTGTCAACTTTGACGGCAAGCCCGCTCACGAGGTTGCCGGCTTGAGGCCTCCGACCAGGATATAGCCGAGGTACGGGACTGCCCTGCTGATGCGCGGCATCAGCCAGGCCATCTTGCGTAGGTAGGCGACGCGCGACAAACCACGAAACATGCAGGCGAAGGCATTGATGAAACCCTCGTCCTGAATGAAACCGCGAGGCGTCATCATCTCGAAGGGCCCGGATCGGACCTCGATGGCAGAGAGGCCTGCATCCTTATATATGCGCACCCAGCCGTCGAGCTTGTCGAGCTGCATGCCCGGACACACCTGACCGAGGAAGATTTCACGCGCTTCTTCAGTCGGGGGCTGACGCCAGAAGAACTCGGTGGCCAGCACCATCCCACCCGGCCGGCAGACCCGGACCAATTCCTTTGCGGCGCGCTGGCGGTCGACGAACATCGTGACCGCCTCGGCGATCACCCGGTCGAAGGTGCTGTCGCCAAATCGCAGTGCGAGGATGTCGCCTTGCTCGACTTCGATCTCCCGCCCGAGGCCAACCCGCTGGACATTGCGCCGGGCTCGCTCGAGCATGATCGGCGAGATGTCGATTGCGGTGACGGCGGCTCCAAACCGACTCGCCATTTGAATGGCCGTTGTCCCGACGCCGCAGCCGACATCGAGTGCCATCTGCCCAACCTGCAAGTGGGCCAGGTCGAAGAGTTCCTCGGTTGAGCGACGGCCCCCTGGATGGATTACACGCTTTCCAAGCACCGCCATAAAGGCGTACGGATCCAGCGAGTTAACGTCGATTTTTGGACGGGATAGCGTCGTTGCCACCTCAAGACCTCCTTTGCGCCATAGCGATCACTGGAAGGCCTGCGGCCTTCCACTCCGGCAATCCGTCTTCGAGCCGTCGGGCACGAAACCCCGCCTGTTGGAGCATCCGAACGGCCTTGTGAGCGAACGCGCAGTAGGGGCCGCGGCAGTAGGCCACCACTTCTTTGTCGCGGGGCAGTTCGCGCAGCCGTCGGCGGAGTTCAGCAAGGGGGATCGAGATTGCTGGCGGCAGATGACCAGCCGCGAACTCTTCCGCAGGTCGGACATCGACGACGACGACGTCTTCTCCCCGCTTCAACCGTCGGAGTAATTCCACTCGCGTGACCGGCTCCAGGCTGTCGCGGGCGCCGAGATATGCGTCGGCCAGCTGGCTGACCTCCGCGCGGTGCTGGGCAGCCACGCTACGCAGGTTGCGCCACAGATCGAAAACCTCCGCATCCCGGAGCTCGTAGTAGATGCGAGTTCCGTCGCGCCGCCGGCGGACAAGGCCGACCTCACGCAGAACCTGCAAGTGCTGACTGGCATTTGCGACGGAAAGTCCAGTCTCAGCCGCCAGGCGCTCCACCGTGCGCTCGCCATTGGCAAGGACGTCGACGATCTCGAGCCGCCGGCCGTTCGCCAACGCTTGTGCGAGGCGAGCGAACTCGTCAAAGAGGGCGGTCTTGGCTCCTCGGCTGTCGGATTGACGCGAGCGCTCGCTTGCCTGCGGCATTTCAACTCCTCGCGAGACCCTCGATTTTGACCCTTCTCAAGTCTTTAATCGATTACTTGAATACTAGATGCGGCAGGCCGAGCTGTCAAGGGGTTGCCCACCCCGGAATCGCCCGAGCGCGGGCATTTCGCCCCGGGAGTCGTGGACCATAATCTGGGCATGAGCGACTGCTGTTCACCGAAGGGCTACCGCTCGATCTTCAGCGAGAAGAGAGCGCAGGCTGAGGCCCGGCGCTATCGCCGTCGCGGCCTCGATCGGACCTCGCGGCGCATCGCCGAGCTTTTGAAGCAGCAGGACATCGTGGGCCGGACGCTGCTCGAAGTGGGCGGCGGCATTGGCGCCATCCAGATCGAACTTCTCAGGGCGGGGATCACCCGTGCGGTGAACATCGAGTTGACCCCTACGTATGAGGAGGCTGCTCAGGGCCTTCTGCGCGAGGCCCGACTTGAGGATCGCGTTGAGCGTAGGGTTATGGACTTCGCTGACGCCACGAGCGAGGTGGCGGCCGCGGACATCGTAATCATGAACCGCGTCATCTGTTGCTACCCCGACATGCCCAAGCTGGCCGGCGCCGCCGCAGGCCACACGCGAGAAGTCCTCGTGGTGAGCTTCCCCAAAGAGCGTTGGTGGACCAGGGCGTTGATAAGCCTGGCGGACCTAGCACTCCGCGTAGCGCGCCAGCAGTTTCAGGTCTTCCTCCACCCGCCCGACAAAATCGTCGCCACGGCGGAAGGCCACGGGCTGAAGACGGTCTCTACCCAGACAAGCTTCTTCTGGGAAGTGGCCAGTCTGCGCAGGACCACCGCGGTACCGGCAAAATAGGCGGTCCCAGGCCAAAGGGCCGATAGCGGCAAAATCGATCCGGACACCCCTGATCCTTGTCTTCGACTAGGGACAGCTGGTCGAGCGGGTACGCACGCGCAGCTGCTCAAGCTCGGCGGCCTCTATGCGACGCTCTACGAGCGCCAGTTCCTCGTCGGCACCGGCGAGGGGCAGCGTCCGCTGGCAGCAGCGGAGGCATTCAAAGTCGGGCTTCACGCGTGGAGTAAGTGGCACCCTCCGTCGAACGCAGAACTGCAGGCCACGGAATAGGTTACCGTGCCAGACCTTGGGGCTGCCGCGATCAGTGCCTTACCGAGTCTCAACCCAGGCCCCTTAGTCGGGGGGCGCCGAGGGAAGGCGGCTCGGCCGCCTCCCCTGGAATTCGGTGTCTAGGAGTGGATGAAGATGGTGTTCCCGCCGTCTTGCTTTGTGAATTGTCCGGCTGCGCCGAGGATCACGGTGATGCCTTCCTCCTTGCTCGGAGGCGGTGAGCCAAGCACGCAGAAGATCGTCAACACGCCGGTTGCCCCGTTGCTTAGTCTGATGTTCAGCTTGGTCTCGCCCCCGAACAGAATGGATGGCAACGGCGGAGCCGCCGGGCCGTAGCTGACGAAGCCCAGAACGCCCGTCGCCGTCCACGTCCCGCTCCCACCAGTACTCAGGCTGTAGGTTCCGCCGCCACTCGCCGCGTTGTCAGGCCCGGCTGTTAGAGTGCCCTGCCCTTTCATGGTGATCGTGCTGCCGTCGGGTGCTATCGCCGTGTCGGACGGGGTTGTGGCGCCCACGACCCAGATGTAGGTGTCGTGATTGCCATTGGCGTCGCTGGCCATTGCTGAAGTCTGGCCCAACGCGAGCCCGATGATCGCGGCCCCTAAGAGTACCCACTTAGTTTTCATGTTCCTTTCCCAGCCTCACTGTTGAAGCGTGTATCAAGATCGGACGTGTGGGTGAAACGAACCCGTCCAATAGGCATCCCTCCCGGTTGGTCTGACGATGAACCCGCCGTCGAGGCCCGGACTGGAGCCTCCTCCGAGCCGGGCCAGGAGAAGCTAGCACGGTAATACAGCGAATTTGGCGTGTTGTCAATGCCACCCAAAATGCAACTAGCTGTGGCGAGCCAGTCGAAGCCCGAACGGACGAACGGCGCTAGGCAAAATCTCCAGTCAATCCCATCCAGGTGGTGGCCGCAGTTCGCCGGCGGGGACACGGTGGGACAATGCCCGTCCCGGTGAGAAGAACGGTACCCTGCGCCATCCAGTTATCGCGACGGAGATGCTCGATGAGTGTCTCCAGCCTGACGTGGAGCCGGGCCGTGCTGGTTTGCTCTCCAAAGACGAGTCGCCCGTCCCGCACCACCCGCACCGCCAGCTCCAGGTGATACGGGTCACCGAGTTCGGAAGTGGATACGACCATCGGCCCGATCGCGCACGACCCAGCAAAGCACTTGGCCTGAGGAAGATAGAGCGGGTTCTCGCCTTCGATGTCACGGCTGCTCAGATCATTACCGAGTGTGTAGCCGAAGACGACCCCGGCCGCCCCGAGAACGAGCGCACATTCCGGCTCGGGAACCTGCCACGCCGAGTCGCTCCGCAGGCCCATGCGCCCGTTGGGGCCGATGACCCGCGGCCCGGTGGCTTTGAGGAACAGTTCCGGGCGCGCGGCCGTGTAGACCCGCTCGTAGATATCGGGCTCATGCGACTCCAGCTTCCGGGCGGTGAGGCTGCGCTCGTACGTCACCCCGGCCGCCCAGACCTCAGCCGGCCTCACCGGCGCCAGCAAGTGCGGACGACTTTCATCCGGCTCGGCGTCTTCGACCTCGTCCCACCGGGCGATGGCCATCGGATCTTGTCCCAGAAGCTCCGCCGCCGCTTCCAGCGACGCGGGCTGGGACGACCGGGTCGACGCGAGCAGCTCGCTGACGTCGGCTAACGTGCGGCCGCGCCCAATGGGGAACAACGCCCCCTCTCGGACCGTGCACAGGACGGGGCCCCGGCGCGGTACCCATAGCGACGCGAAACGCATGGGATTAGCCGGCGCGGCCCGTGCCGCCGGCTCGTTCCAGGTGATCCGCGAGCACCTCCGCGAGGTGACGCACCCTCAAGCTCCTCCTCCCGCTCGGGTGGGCCGCGCCGCGGAGATGCATGAGGCAGCCCGGATTGTCGCCGATCAGCACCGTCGCCTGGGTAAGGTCGCGCGCCGCCTTCAGCCTCGCCACAAAGGCGGCGATGGCCGCCACGGCTCCGGATTCACCGGTCACCACCTCGGTGGTGATACCGGCCCGTTCTGCGCTGTGTTTGAAGCGCGGCAGAAGGCCCGTCATCAGTCGGCCGGCGCGACATTGAGCGCGAACCGATCCAGCACGCGATGGAACACCGCGACGAGGATGGCAACGGGAAGGAGCGAGATGATGAGCGCCGCAGCGGCGGTCGGCCATTCCAGCTCCCGCTCGAACGTGAAGAAGTCGATCATGGCGACCGGCACGGTCTTTAGCCCCCCGGCCGTGAGCACCAGGGGCACCAGCAGCAGGTTCCAGTCGAGCACGAAAAGGATGATGGCCGTCGCGCCCATGGTGGGCCCAACCAGCGGCAGGACGACCCGGCGAATCACGGAGAAGATGCTCGCACCATCGAGCCAGGCGGCCTCCTCCCACTCCGTCGAGAGCTGGACGAGGGCCCCGTAGAGCACATAGATCGCCAGCGGGGTGGTGACAGCCGCTTCGGTGAGGACCACGCCGGCGAAGGTGTCGATCAAGTGAGCCCTGCGCATCAGGTCGCTCAGCGGGATGACGTAGGCCATCGCCGGCAGGCTGGCCAGGACGAGGAACCACTGGATGATGAGGCGGTCACCCGCAAACCGTGACCTGGCGAGGCCGTAGGCCGTAAGCAGCGCGGCGGCGACGGCGAGAACCGCGGCGCACGCCGCTGCCGCCGTGCTGGTAAAGAGCTCCTGCCAGAACGAAGGCTCGGCGAGCCCGACCTCGCTGAAGTGGTCAAGGGTTGGCGGCCCATGAAAGGACGGCGGGCTGGAGCTGTTGTTGGCCTGCACCCCGAGGGCCGCCAGCGCCGTCCAGACCAGCGGGAGCACGAAGATCCCGAGGGCGGCCACCAGCAGCAACACGCGAACCGTGCGGTCGCGCCGGCGTTGCGCTCGCATCCCGCTCATGACGCCCGGCTGCGGGCGAGCCCAACGTAGACCAGGCCGGCGCCGAGCACGCCGGCCGCGATCAGCCAGGCGGACGCCGCGCCCAGGGGCCAGTTGTTGGCACCGAAGGCCTGGTTGTAGCTGTACAGCGCGGGTGTGACCGTCGACGTTCCCGGACCGCCACCCGTGAGGATGAGGACGGCATCGAAGGTCCCCAGGGACAGGCCGATCAAGAGCATGGTGATGGCGAGCAAAAGCGGCCGCAGGGCGGGGACGACAACGTCGAGCGCCGTGGGCAGCAGGAGGAACGTGACCAGCGGCGCCACCCGCCAGATCTCGACCGCGATCGTGGTCGGCAGCGCGAGTCGAATGTCACCCGTTGGTGAGGCAAGCTCGGGCCTCCCGATCCATCCCAACGCGAAGTTGAGGATGCCACGGGTCGGGCCCAGGAGGAAGTGCCACATCACGCCGCTGGCGATCGGACTGACCAGCCACGGGAGCAAGAGCAGCACCCGCCAGAGACGGCGACCCCAGATGGGACCACGCAAGAGATACGCCAGCCCGAAGCCGATGGCGAGCTCGAGGGGCACGGCGACCATGGTCAAGACGGCAACGTTGCGAACCGCCGCCGTGAAGAGGTGGTCAGAAAGGACGGTGGCATAGTTGGTCAGGCCGGATAGGTGGACGGCCTGGGCGAACGGCGAGTAATCGGTCAAGCTTGCCAGCAGCCCGAGGACGGCCGGCAGGATGAGCCAGCCAGTCAGGAGCACGGCCGCGGGAGCGAAGAGGATGACCCGATCCCGGCGCGACAGTCTCATCACGGAATTATTTGCCGCCGCGCATACCGCCATCAATGAAAAACGCGCTCCCCATCACGAAGCGGGACTCGTCAGAAGCCAGGAAGAGCGCGGCCGATGCCACATCGTCGGGAGTGCCTAACTCGGCGGCGAGTTGGCGTTTTCTGATAACCGCCAGTCCCTCTTCACGGTTGGGATAGGACTCGCGGAGGTATTTCTCCACGAACGCGGTATGGATGGTTCCGGGCAGCAGCGCGTTGACCCGAATGCCATAGGGGGCGTAGTCGACCTGCATGGCACGGGTCAGCGACAGGACCGCACCCTTGGACGCGGCGTAGCTGGCGCGATTCGCCAGTCCGATATCCGCGATGGAGGACGACATGTTGATGATCGATCCGGCGCGGCGGCTGATCATGTGCGGCACCACGTACTTACTGGTCAGGAACACGCCGGTGACGTTCACCTGCATCACCCGCTGCCAGAGCTCGAGCGTGGTTTCGTGCAGGGTTCCGACTCCGCTGATGCCCGCGTTGTTAAAGAGAACATCGATCCTGCCGAAATCGTTGATCGTCTGCTCAGCCAGGCCTTCAGCTTGCTGAGGATCGGTGACATCGACCACTCGCGTACTGGCGCTGCCGCCGGCGGCGACCGCCTGACGCACCGTGTATTCGGCGCCGGAAGCGTCGATGTCGGCAACGACGACGCGCGCGCCCTCGCGGGCGAAGAGCAGCGCCGTGGCGCGGCCGATCCCCGACCCCGACCCGGTGATGATGCAGACCTTTTCAGGCAGGCGGGTCAATGCTGTCTCCCGCCGGTCACTCCGCCGTGAAGCCGCCATCGACCGGCAACGCCACGCCGGTGATGAAACTCGCCGCCGCCGAGGAGAGGAAGAGCACGGCCGCCGCAATCTCGGCCGGTGTCGCCAGGCGACCGAGCGGCTGCGCAAGCTCGTGCTCGCTCCAGGCGCGCTCGGGGTTGGGGAGCGCGTCGACGAACTCGCGCAACATTGGCGTATCGACGATCCCGGGGCAGACGGCATTGACTCGGATCCCTTCGGGCGCCCAGTCGAGCGCCAGCGCGCGGGCCAGCTGAACGGCTGCACCTTTCGTCGCCACGTAAACGGGTGAGTTCCGCTGCGCCACCAGGCCGGTCTTCGAGGCGATGATAGTGAAGCATCCCCGGCTACCGGCGAGGGCTCGATGCGCCGTTTGAGCCAGATAGAAGAGCGCCTTGATATTGACGGCGACGAGCCGGTCGAACTCGGCGTCGCTCGTGTCGTCGATCAGTTTGGGCAGGTTGACCCCGGCATTGCCGACGACGGCGTCCAGGCGCCCGAAACGCTCGACCGCCTGGCGCACCGCGGTGTCGTTGGTGCGGCGCTCGCTGACGTCGCCCGCGACAGCGAACGCGGCGTTGCCAAACGGTGCGCACGCCGCTTCGAGCGCGTGAGCGTCCCGATCGACGGCGACCACCGACCAGCCAGCATCGACGAAGGCCGCCGCGCAGGCGGCGCCGATGCCTTTGGCGGCTCCGGTGACCACCACCGTCCCGGCCACTATTCCCTCCCCCAGTTGAGGTCGAAGACGCACTCCATCATCGCCCACCACTCACCAGGGCGCGCTTCCGGGACCCGCTCCTGCATCGAGCGCATCAGCTCATCCCACTTCTGGTAGGTGGGGTCGTTCAGGGACCGGGCGAAATCGCGCTCCGGGTCAAAGCCATCGACGGTCTCGCAGTACATGAAGAGGTGCGTGCCGAGCAGGAAGATCTTCATTTCCGTGACGCCGATCCCGCGCAGGCGCGCCAGCACCTCCGGCCAGGCTTTCAGGTGCTCGGCTTTGTAGCGGGCGATCGCCGCTGGATCGTTGCGCAAACTGAGGCTCAGGCCGTAGGACTGCACGGCGCTCCTTCCCGCGGCGATGAAACCGGCAGCCGGTAGACCGAAATGGCGTTCTCTCCGAACACCCTCGCCCGTGCTCGCGGTGGCAGCGGACCCAGCGCGGCCCGGCACGCGTCGAGGACCTGCTGGTACGAGGCGGCGAGCAGGCACACCGGCCAGTCCGAGCCGAAGAGACAGCGGCCTTCGCCGAACCACTCGTAGACCCGCTCGACATAGGGCTTGAGATCTTCCGTCCGCCAGTCCTTCCAGTCCGCTTCCGTCACCATTCCCGAGATCTTGCAAAAGACGTTTGTCAGCCCAGCAAAGGGCGCCAGCGCCTCCGCCCACTCGATGGTTTCCCTGGTCCGGATGGGCGGCTTTGCGATGTGATCGATGATGAAGCGCAGGCTATCAAGCGTGCGCGCAACCCGAAGGGCTGCCGGCAGCTCGCGCGTCCGTACCAGCAGGTCGTAGGCGAGGCCGGCATCCTGGACGATGCGCAGCCCGCGCAGCACGTCATCGCCTAGCAGCCAGCGTTCATCGGACTCGTCGTGCACCTGGTGGCGGATGCCCACCAGCTTTGCGCCGCCCTCGAGCTCGCGGAGCTGGTCGATGGTGTCCGCCAGGTCCGGTGAGGTCAGATCGACCCAGCCCACCACCCCGGCGATGAAATCGGTGTCGGCCGCCAGCCGCAGCAGCTCACGCGTTTCCTGGACGTCCGAACGCGCCTGGACGACGAGGGTGTAATCGACGCCCGCCGCGGCGAGCCGGGGGCGCAGGTCGGCGGGCATGTACCGCCGGCGGATGGGAGCGACGGCATCGGTCATCCAGGGGTAGTCGGCCAGCGCGGGATCCCAGAAATGCTGGTGCGAATCGACGACGATGCTCACGCGCTCCTCTTCCAGGCAGCCCCTGCCGGGAACTCGAATTCACGGAGCGACTCCGGCCGCATGGTGATGCTCCATCCAGGCCGTTGGGGCGCGACGTAGCGGCCGTTGCGAACGATCACCGGATCGACGAAGTGCTCGTGGAGATGCTCCACGTACTCCAGCACCCGGTTCTCCAGCGAACCGCTGACGGCGATGTAATCGAACAGGGAAACGTGCTGCTCGTACTCGCAGAGGCCGACGCCTCCGGCGTGGGGGCACACCGGGATACCGAACTTGGCCGCCATCAGCAGGACGGCGAGCACCTCGTTCAGGCCACCAAGCCGGCAGCAATCGAGCTGGCAGAAGCCGATGGCCCGGGCCTGGAAGAGCTGCTTGAAGATCACTCGGTTCTGGCAGTGCTCGCCGGTGGCAACCGGGATGGGGGCGATGGCGCGGGCGATCGTGGCGTGGCCGAGCACGTCGTCGGGGCTGGTCGGCTCCTCGATCCAGTAGGGATCGAATTCGGCCAGCGACTTGAGGTTGGCAACGGCCTCGTCGACGTTCCACACCTGGTTCGCGTCCATCATCAGCTTGCGCTGCGGACCGATCACCTCCCGGACGATGGCCGCCCGGCGCCTGTCGTCCTCGAGGCTCTGCCCCACCTTCATCTTCACGTGCGACCAGCCGCCGGCTACCGCCTCCTGGCAAAGGGCCCTCAGCTTCTCGTCGGAGTAGCCGAGCCAACCGACCGAGGTGGTGTAGGCCGGAAAGCCGGATTTGAGCATCTCGGCCTCGCGTTCGCCGCGGCTGGAGGCCAGGCGCCGAAGGATGGCCAGCGCCTCACCCGGCGTGATGGCATCGCTGATGTAGCGGAAGTCGATGCAGGCAACGAGCTGCTCTGGACTGAGATCAGGTGGATGACGCCCTTTTCCGGACCAAGCCAGCGAAGCTGGCGCTCGCCGGTGATCGCCCGGTAGAAGCCCCGCATGTCGGCGACGATCGATTCGAGCGTGCAGCCGGTCACGATCGGGGCCAGCGCGTTCACGGCCGCGATGCACACCTCGGTGCCGCGCCCGATGGTGAAGGTGAGTCCGTGGCCTTCCAGCCCGTCGCGAGCATCGGTCCGGAGGATCACGTAGGCGGCCGAGTAGTCGGGAGCGCTATGCATGGCGTCCGAGCCGGCGAAGGTCTGCGAGGTGGGGAAGCGCACATCGTAGGCCTCGACGCCGATGATGCGGGACACGCTAACCCTTGACCGCCCCGACGAGCAGGCCGCGGGCGATGAATCGCTCGAGCACGATGGCCATCGCAATCACCGGGATGATCATGATCATGATGAGCACCGACATGTACCACCACTGCGGTCCGCGGGTGGCATTCTGCGCCGCGACGGTGAGCGGCATCGTTTGCGCGTTGGCGCTGGTGAGAAAGAGGGCGAGCAGGTATTCGTTCCAGGCGAAGACGAGAACGAAGAGGAAGGTCGCGACCAGGCCCGGAACCGCCAGGGGCAGCACGATCGAGCGGAAGACCCGATAGGGTGAGGCGCCGTCCACCGCGGCGCTCTCCTCGAGCTCGAGCGGAATGCTGTGGAAGTAGTCGCGCATCAGCCAGACGACGATCGGGAGGTGGGCGGCGACGTAGGCGATGATCAGCGCGCCCCAGGTATCGAGCAGGCCGAGCTGCTGGAAGAGGATGTAGATCGGAATCACAGCCGCCACCGGCGGCAGCATCCGCTGCGAGATCATCCAGAAGGCGATGTCATCGTTGCCCAGTGCCCGTTCCGCCACCGCGACCGCCAGCGCGCCGATGAAGCAGGCGATCGCGCCCAGGCGCACCCGATATCGCATCCGGACCAGGCCATAGGCTGCCATCGACCCCAGCAGCACTGTGATGGTGGTGCTCGTGAGCCCGACCACCACCGTGTTGAGATAGGGCCGAAAGGTGTCGGCGCCCAGGTCGACGATGATGTACCGCCACGACTCCAGCGTCGGCTGGAAGTCCCGGAACGGGATGTAGAACGGACCGGCATTGACCTGGATGGGCGTCTTGAGGGAGGTGATGGCGAGCCAATACAGCGGGAAGAGCACGACGATGGCCCAGCCGCCGAGGAGGAGATAGGACAGGACCATGCCGGCCGGCGACGGTCGGTGGATCGATGAGTAACGGTGCCAGCCTCGCATCGCAGCCATGGGCAGCCTCAGGCCATTGCCGCCACCCGGCGGCGGAAAAGATTGACGTAGCTGATGCCCACGAAGGTGACGACGAAGACCAGCATGTAGGCGACCGCGGCCGAGCCGCCGATGTCGAGCGCGCGCCAGATGGTATAGGCATGGAGGGTGAGCGACTCGGTCGCCGTTCCCGGGCCGCCGTTGGTGAGCACGTTCGGCAGGTCGACGATCTTGAAGGCCTCGATGATCCGGATGAGGACCACGGTGGTGGTCGCCGGCAAGATGGCGGGGAAGGTGATGGACTTAAAGAGCTGCCAGCGATTGGCGCCATCGACCACGCCGGCCTCGAGCAGCTCCTCCGGCACGCTTTCGAGGGCAGCCAGCAGCACGATGAAGATGAAGGGCGTCCATTGCCAGATGTCGCCGATCATCACGGCCAGGCGGGCACCCCAGGGATTGGTGACCCAGGAGACGTCGCTCAGGCCGAAGTGGTTCCACAGCGGATAGAGCGGTCCCTTGCTGGTGTCGGTGAGCATGCGGAAGAGATAGGCAACGCCGACCGGCGTGATCATCATCGGGAGCAAGAACACCACTCGGAAGAAGCGCCGGCCAGGGAGACGCTGGACGACGAGCAGCGCCAGGCCAAGGGCGAGCAGGTACTGAACGGCGACGTCGACGGTCACATAGATGATGGTGACGACGAGCGTTCCCGGGCGCCCAGTCGTCAGGAGAGTGCTGACGAGCAACCACGCGAACGCCCCGGCGACGAGCGCGACGAGCAGGCGGCCGACGAGCCCGACCGCGGTGAGGGCGGGGCCGCGGATATAGCGGACGAGCAGAAAACCCAATCCGGCGTAGATGACGGCGAGCACGATCGCGCTCGCCACGGTCAGGCCAGGGGTGACGCCGAGGAAATGGGTTCGATCGATCCCAACCAGGAGCTTGAGGTAGTTGTCTAGCCCGACGAACTTGAGCTCAACGCCGCCCTCGGCAAAACTGAGACGCGTCAGGGAGACGTACAGCGAGGCCAGGAGGGGAAAGATGGAAAAGGCAAGAATGACGAGCACCGCCGGCAGGATGAACACCGCGCCGGGGTGCCGGTCGAGGCGCGCCGCGAGCGGCCGTCGCCATGCCAGGACGAGCGGCACCGAGCGCACCGAGGCTTCGCTATGCATCGTGAGGCTAGAGTTTTTCATAGGCGCTGCAGGGAATCGAGGGGGGGCCAGCCGACAAGGCCCGCCGAGCGGGCGGGCCTTGCGCGCTGCTTACCGCCGCATCGTTACCTCGAGACGTTCAGGCTGGCTTTGTAGGCGTCGAGCTGTATCTGGCGGCCGATCTCGTCCGTCTTGCTGTTCCACTGGTTCGTGATCTGGGCCATGGTCTGCTCGCGGGTCAGCTCACCGGCCAGGAATTGGGCGAGCGCCTGATCGAGCGCGGTGCCCTCGTAGAAGGCGGATTGCTGGATGCGAAGGTCCAGCACCATGTTCGGACTCTTGAGGCTGGATTGGATGGCGCCCAGGTAGTCCTTGGCGGCCTGTTCGCTCATACCGGACTTCTTCCAGGCGTCCAGGTTGTTGAAGTGCGAGGCCCGGTACGGATTGAACCCGGTCTTGCCAATCGTTACATCCAGGCTCGACTGCGCCGGCGCCGACACGTAGGAGAGGAAGGCGAAGGCGGCGTCTTTCACGTTGCCCGGCCGCGCCTTGTTGATGGCGCCCGACCAGCCACCGAAGGCGGCGAAGGGTGCATGGTTGACACCGTCGATGGCATTGGGGCAGGTGGTGGCGTTGCAATCGACCAGCGAGCCCGACGCGCGATCAAGTACCCGCTTCGAGCCGGGAAGAATGACGGCACCGACCTTGTCCTGGACTGTGGATTGCGACTTGTCGACCGTGAGGGGGCCGATGTCGCCCCAGTCGAGCGAGAGGGCGCAGCGGCCCGAGACGAAGAAGCCGCGCGAGTCGCCGACGTCGTTGTTCAGCTGGTCCGGAGGGCCGAGCTTGGACATTTGCTTGTAGATGTCAAGCGCGGCCGCGGCGCCGGCATTGTTCATCAGTGGCTGCAGGTTGTCAGTACTGAAGAAGGCGCCCTGGGACGTCCCCTTCGTTTGAAGGAACGCGGCAGCCACCGAAAGATACATCCAGTAGGACTGCGCGCTCCGTTTCATAGCGATGCACGAGCCGAAGTCGGGTTTGCCGTCGCCGTTGAGATCCTTGCCCTGGTATTTCCTGGCGATGGTGATGTAGTCGTCCCAGGTCTTCGGTGGCTGTAGCCCGTCGCGCTGCAGCAGGTCCTTGCGGTAGTAGACCATCTGGAAGTCGCCATCGAGGGGGATGGTATAAACCTTGCCCTTGTAAGTGGCGCTGAAATCGCGGAAGAAGGCACCGACGTCGTTCCACTCCAGCGACGAATCCTTGGTCACCCGATCGCTGAGGTCCTCCAGGTAGCCTGGCGTGACGTAGTCACCCATCCACTGAGGGTCGAACACCATGGCGTCGTAGGAGTTCGTTTTGGTAGAGAAGTCGGTGAGGATCTTCTGATAGAGATCGGAGAATGGGACCGTGACCACTTCGACCTTCGCGCCGGTGGCCCTGTTGAAGTCGGGCGCGCGCCGCTGCAGGGGCTCGGCGATCTGCGGGCCGGTGAAGGTCACCACCCGGATCGTGACACCGTTGAACTTGCCGCTCGTGTTCTGCTGCGCATTCGTGCAGGCTGTGCCCAGCAGCCCCACGGCTGCGAGCAGGACGACCAGGACTCTTCCCACGTGTCGGCTCATATCCCTTAACACCCCTTCCTGAATTTGACGATGCCGCACACCGCCGCCGCACTCGGGCGTGCATCCCTGGGCGCCCGATTGGTCGGATGTTAAGGCGTTCTTTTATGCTTGTCAAGGACTTTTCTGATAGGCTGCAAGCAACTTGAGGCGGTATGTCATCCGATATTTGGAGTCTGATGGCCACCGCTGAGGCCACGCCGGACGGTCGGCGAGGGGCGCGCGCCGGTCGCATCGTCCGGGTCACCGACGAGGCGATCGAACGGATCCGCCAGATCATCATGTCGGGCGAATGGGGCCCCGGGACGCGGCTGCCGCGGGAATCCGACCTGGCCGCCCGGCTCGGCCTGTCGCGGAACTCGCTGCGAGAGGCGGTCCGTGCGCTATCACTCCTCCGGGTGCTCGAAGTCCGCCAGGGCGACGGCACCTATGTCAGCAGCCTCGAGCCGGATCTCCTGCTCGAGTCCACCCGCTTCGTCTCGCACCTGCTGGCGGACAGGACGGTGATCGAGGTGTTCGAGGTCCGCCGGCTGCTGGAGCCCGCCGCGGCAGCGCTTGCCTCCGTCCGCATGGACGAGAAGGAGCACGCCACCCTGCGACGCGAGTTGGATCGAGTGCTGGCAGCCACCAACGTGGAACAGCTGGTCGAGGCGGACGCGGCCTTCCACGCAACCGTCGCGCAGGCGTCCGGCAACTCGGTGCTGAGCTCGTTGCTCGAGAGCCTCTCGACGCAGACGATGAGGGCCAGGATGTGGCGAGCCCGCCTCGAGAAGGGCGCGCTCGACGCGACAAAGGCCGAGCACTCACGGATCTACGAGGCGATCGACGCGCACGATCCCGAGCTGGCGCGGACCGTTGCCGCCGCGCACGTCGCCAACAGTGAGCACTGGCTACGAGTGGACCTGGCAGCCATTGAGGCAGCCAAGCCCTCAGCGCATTAGTCCGCTAAAAGGGTAGCCAGACAAGACCGCGCCGA
>VBFX01000083.1:19745-24109 GCA_005889395.1 Chloroflexota bacterium | reverse complement strand
GCTCGCCGGGTGCGCCGGGCACTGATTCGGGGTGACCGTGTGACGGCTGTGCGGCTCTCCCGACAAGCAGTGCACGTCAAACTCGGACGGCTCCCTCCCGGATTTCCCTTCCTTCTATTGAGTCTTGGTCGGATCCTCGTCGCTTGCGACCGGGTGGGAGAGGGAATCGCCTGGCTCAGGTTGGCCGACGAAAGCACGGGAGCCGACCACCGCGCGAAGCCCGCGATCTTGATCGATCTTGGGCTCAGCCTCGCGTCAGCGGGCAGATACGAGGAGGCGGAGTCGGTGCTCGCTCGTGCCTCGGAACTCTACGTGGAGTCGGCGCATCCGGATTTCCATGGCGGCGCGATCCAACGGTGGTACATGAGGACGCCGAAATACAAGCGTCGAACTGCCAACGCCCGCGGCTACGTCGCGATGCGCGCGGAGCGCTTCGAGGATGCACGGACCTGGTACGAAGCCGTACGCGCAATGCCCGGCACGCCGCGTCGGAACGACCGATTGGCGAATCTCAACAATCTGGCGGCGGCCAGCGTGCAATTAGGCGACTTGAACGGAGCGGAGCGGTATGTCGATGAAGTCCAAGAGCTTGCGGGTGAAAATTCGTGGTCAGGACAGGATTACTTCCTCGGCACTCGCGGAGACTTGCGACTTGCTCAGGGACGGCTCAAGGAGGCTCGCGCCGACCTCACTAAAGTGTTGACGCTTCGCGGGCCTGACCCGCGCACGCTGCTTTGCCTGGCAGAGGCGGCCTACAAAGAGGGTTCATCTGAGGACGCTATCGGATACCTCAACCGGATTAAGACACCTCCCCCGGAGCCGGAATGGAGACGAAGGCTGGCGGATACGCTGGAGAGCCTGGCCGAGCTCGATGAGCGTGCCGGCCACGCAGAGGCGGCCCAGAAGCGCCGGGCCGAGGCCAACACACTTCGTACGGAAGTCCCACACCCTCATGAGGCGAGCGCCGACCCGCTGTTGGCGCCCGTTAGGTCAGCCTTGGCCGGAAGGCGCTTCAGGGGACTCTCAACGCCTCGCTCGGTGGCCCTGGGTCTCTACCTGCTGGCCTGCCTGTCGCTTGGGATCTTGATCCTTGGTGGGTTCGATGTGCCGCCGCCGGCCGTTCTGGCTGAAGCGGCCCTGCTGGTTCTCTTGTGCGCTGCAAGCCTACCGCTCCTTCGCTGGCTTCTCGGGCCGGAGGCGGTTCGAGCGAACGAACAGCTGCAAACGTAAAGAGCCCCGGCGAATCACCCGGGGCTCTGTGATAAAGGAGGCGGCTAGTTGTTGCGGTAGGCGACGAGCGCGGCGTCGAAGTTGTGGCTCGAGTCGTAGCTGCCGGCGGCGACCAGCCGCATGCCGGCCTTGATGTCGGTGAGCGAACCGGCCTTCCGCTGGTGCTTGCCGGTGATCTCGAAATACTTGGTGCTGCCGTTGACGGTGAGCTTGACATCCTTGCCGTCGCGGGTGCGAATCGTGATCACGTTGCCGTTGACGCTCTCGACCTTTCCGGCGACGTGCGCGCGGCCGATGTGAACACGCTTCGCGTAGAGTTTGCCGTCGCGCTCCTCGAAGCGAACCCTGACGTGGCTGTTGATTTCGATCTCCGACCAGGTCGCCTTATCATTGCGACCCTTGACCACGACGGTGGCATCGGTCCGCAGGAACGTCTTGCTGCCCGCCTTCGCGTTTTTGACGGTCAGCTGGGTGGCGCTGATCGCCGTGACCGTGCCGCCGAAGACATCCTTCGCCTCCGGCCGCTGCGTCTTGGCCGGGTTCGCCGCCGCCGTTGCCGCCGGTGCCGCCATAGCGCCCGTGGCAAGCACGCCCGCCAGAACGCCCGCCGTCACGATTCCTGCGAATACCTTGCCGATCATTTCTGTACGACCTCCTGTTAGTTCGACGATTTCGACGACGCCAGTGTCGCGCCGCCGGATGAGACCGTCAGCGGCCTCTGCTTAGACAGCGCTGAGACCCCCGGCGAGCCTGATCTTTACGGCAATTAGCCGGTTCGCGACTATTCCTCGGCCCCGATTTGACAGTCGAGTTAATGTCTGCGAAAGAGCGGATGCCTGTTAGGTGTGCCGTAGCCTTGCGGCCGTATCGTCGGCCGCAATGGAACCGGCTGTCTCGCTCCATCTCGCCGAGCCGGACTTTCCGAGTGACGACCAGGACGGTGCCCTCGCGGGCCGCGACTACGGCCCAATCACCCCGCTCCTCAACGACGACACGATCAGCGAGGTCATGGTCAACGGTCCGAACCAGGTTTACATCGAACGGAAGGGACAGCTGACCCCGGTTGACGTGAAGTTCGAGAGCGATGCCGAGCTGATCCGGGTGATTCGCGAGATCGCCTCCTTCGTCGGACGCCGGATCGACGAGGAATCGCCCATGGTGGACTGCCGCCTCCCCGACGGCTCGCGGGTGAACGCGATCATCCCCCCGCTGGCGATCGACGGGGCCTCCCTGACCATTCGAAAGTTCGCGCGGGATCCGTACACCGTCCAGGACCTGATCGGCTTCGGCTCGCTCACGGCGGAGGCGGCGGGCTTCCTGGAAGCCTGCGTCAAGGCCCACTTCAACATCCTGGTCGCGGGCGGCACCGGCTCCGGGAAGACAACCACCCTCAACGTTCTCTCCTCGTTCATTCCGGACAACGAGCGCGTCGTGACCATCGAGGATGCCGCGGAGCTCCAGCTCCGCCAGCCGCACAAGGTCCGGCTCGAGTCGAGGCCGGCGAGGATCGACGGTAGCGGGCGAATCAGTATCCGGGAACTGGTCGTGAACGCGCTCCGCATGCGCCCCGACCGGATCGTCATCGGAGAGTGCCGCAGCGGCGAAGCCCTCGACATGCTGCAGGCGATGAACACCGGGCACGACGGCTCCCTGACGACGATCCACGCCAACTCCCCGCGCGACACGCTGGCCCGCCTGGAGACGCTGGTGCTCATGTCCGGTGTCGACCTTCCGCAGCGGGCCATCCGTGAGCAGATCGCGTCGGCGATCCACCTCATCGTTCAGCAATCGCGCTTGCGAGACGGCTCGCGCCGCATCCTGAACATCACTGAGGTGGTCGGCCGCGAGGGCGACACGATCACCCTGCAAGACGTCTTCCTCTTCGAGGAAACCGGTGTCGACGGAAACGGAAAGATCCAGGGGAAGCTCAGCCCCACCGGGATCCGTCCAACCGCCATGGCCAAGATCTACTCCAAGAAGGTGGCGCTTTCGCCGGCGCTCGCCGCCCTCTATCCCGACCGCAAAGCACCGGACTTCACAATGGGGGTACGCCGATGAACCTTGTACAGCCGGAGCCGATCGACACGGAGATCGTACGCGACATCGCGGCCGACATGCGGGGCGAGCTCGATCGGGTGCAGGAGCAGATGGCCGAGCTGACGCGCGAAAACAAGCGGGCGCAGACGCTCAAGCACGTCTTCGGGTTGGACCCGCTGACGCGCGACCGCTTCAATCACCTACACGCCAACATCGACCAGTACCCTGGGAAGATGGCCGAGCTGCAGGAAGAAGAGCGGCTGCTGACTCGCTGGCTCGACCGTTGCCGCGACCTGCTGGAACGGAAAGCCGCCTGACGCGATAATTGCGCCGTGGAGCCTGCGACGGGCCTGGAGCAGTTCTTCGACGCTGCTGAGCGGCTGGTGGCTGACCACGGTGCCAACCCGGCAACATTCGCGCGTATCGGCAATCTGCTCCGGATCGTGGCGGCCGATGGAACCCTGATCGACGAGTCGAGACTCGATGCGCTACATCAGTCAAGCGCGCAGGCGACGATTCTCGGTCATGGACCTACGGGATCGACACTGATGCTGGGGCGCTTTTCGGCCGAGGCGCCAACCCCCGTCCACAATCACAACTCGTGGGGCGTCATCTGCGTCGTGCGCGGGCGGGACCGACACACCTTATGGAGGCGTCAAGACGACGGGTCGCGGGTGGGGCAGGCACAGCTACAAATCATCGAGACTCGTGAGCTGGCCCCGGGAGATGTGGCCTGGTTTCCAGACGTCCCGGCTGACATTCACAGTCAGCAGGGGATCGGCGAGGCGGCTTGGGAGCTCGTGTATTTCGGCCGTGATCCCAACGAAAGGCCCCGACTGTATTTCGACCCGGACACGGGTCGTGTCGAGGAGCGCGCCGCCGTCCAGCGCCCGGCCTAGATCTCGAGCGCGCGGACGATGAAGTCACGGGTGCCGTCCCAGGTCCAGCACGTCTGCAGCGTCAGGGTCGAGCTCGGCGTCGCGCCCAGCGGCCACATCTGGGTGTTGCTCACGATCGTCGTCGAGCTGACCCGATAGGTGTGGATGCGGCCGGAGGGGTCACCGTACTGGACGATGTCGCCGGCGCGGAGACCGAGG
>VBFX01000083.1:0-19683 GCA_005889395.1 Chloroflexota bacterium | reverse complement strand
CCGGAGGGGGCTTCGGAGCGGGCGCGACCGCCGGGACGGCGTTTGCGAATGGCGCCGCAGCCACCGGCATTGGAGTGGCAGCGGCCGCGGCGGCCAGCACCTGCAAGGCGGCCAGCGCCGCCTGCTCCTCTCTGGCTCGTTGCACGAACAGCCGGTGGTCGCCAGCCTCGACGGCGGCACCCTCGGCACGGTGGGCGGCTGACGCCGACGTGATTGGTGCGGGGTGTGACGTGATAAGGGGAAAGCTGACCAGCCACACGGCGATGCCGCCCAGAAGCGGGGCGCGCCAGCGGCGCAAAAGACCGGCCATGCGTCGGGCAACGCGGGCGCGGCGGCAAGGTTTGCGCCGTTTACACGATCGTCACGGCCTGGCGATTTGCGGCGCTGAGTGGCCCTCATTTACGAATTCTTGACAGTGCCCCGGTCTCTTGTTTAGCCTTGGTGAGACTCTGTTTCAGGCTCATCCACGGGAGGGAAGGATGATCAAGAGAACGCGCGCATCGTGGCGTGCCCACTTTGCCGGCCGCTTCGGGGTGCCCGTAGCGCTACTCGGCCTCGTTACCGGCGTCTCGCCCCTGACCGCGACAGTCGGCGCCCAGGCCGGCACGATGCAGAACTACATCGTCCTCTACAGTGCCTCCGCGGTTCCGGCCGATGCCTCGGCCAGCATGGCCAAAGCCGGCGGCTCACTCGTCTACAGCTACCCGCAGATCGGCGTCGTCATCGCGAAGTCGGACAACGCAACCTTCCGCGACGCCATCGTCAAGGACAGCAGGGTCGACGGCGCGTCGGCGACCGGGGCTTTTGTCACAAAGCTCCCTGATGAGCAAGCGCCCGCGACCGACGCGGCGGGGCCGCCACAAGGCGATCTATCGAATAGTCCGGCTACCGACGCGGACACTCTCTCGCCGCTCCAGTGGGACATGCGACAGATCCATACGCCTGAGGCGCATGCCCTAACCGGCGGGAGTCCGGCGGTACTGGTGGGGGACATCGATACCGGCATCGACTTCCATCACCCCGACCTGCGACAGAACATCGACGTCGCCGATAGTGTTAATTGCCTCACCGGAACACCGGTCCCTGGGCTCGCCGCGCAGGATGACAACGGACACGGCACCCACACGGCCGGAACCATCGCGGCGGCCGCCAACGGCTTCGGCATTGTCGGGGTTGCGCCCAATGTCCACATCGCCGCCATAAAGGCCGGCGACGCGGCAGGGTTCTTCTTCCCGGAGGCGGTCGTTTGCGCCTTCGTCTGGGCGGGAACCCATGGGGTTGACGTGACCAACAATAGCTATTTCGCCGACCCCTTCCTTTTCAACTGCAGGAACGACCCGGTGCAGCGAGCCATCTGGAAGGCCGAGCAGCGAGCCATCCGCTTCGCCATGCAACAAGGAACGACCGTGGTTGCCGCCGAGGGCAATCAGGCCGATGACCTCTCGCATCCGACGCTCGACGCGACGAGCCCCGACAACACCAACCCGGTTCTCCGGACGGTTCACAACGACTGCGTCGTGATTCCGGTCGAAATCCCTGGGGTGATTGGTGCGACTGCCGATGGCAACACCAAGCAGGCGAGCGGGCAAGGTTACCTCAAGTCTTTCTATTCGAGCTTCGGCATATCGACGGCGGACGTCGTTGCCCCAGGCGGCGACAGCAGGTTTGGCATCACGGCGCAGGCTCTGAACGGGCGCGTCCTCTCGACCTATCCGCCGAACAAACCCTGCGCGCGCAGTGTCAAGGAAGACATCGGCGACGCCCAGGAACCCACTGTTGTCTACTGCTACCTCCAGGGGACCTCGATGGCGTCGCCTCACGTCGCCGGCGTGGCCGCCCTGATCATCAGCGAGTTTGGCAACCTCAACAGCCCGAACGGCAAGATGTCACCCGGTGCGGTTGAGGCGTACATCAGGCAGACGGCCGACCCGCAGCCGTGCCCGTCGGCAGCCGAGCAAGCCGCCCTGAGCGCGTCCTTCCCGTCCCTCGATACGGGTGGCCCGCAAGTCTGCCAGGGTGGAACCGGCAACAACTCCTGGTACGGCGCCGGGCAGCTCAACGCCTTCAGCGCGGTGACGCACAAACCCTGAGCCAGTCGGTCTCTCGAGGAAACGGCCGGGCCCACGCCCGGCCGTCCCTCGTATTTACGGATTCTTGACAGAGTCCACGTCACTTGTTAGCCTTGGCCCGGACCTTACGGCAGGCTCAAAACAGGGAGGGAGTATGGACCCATTTTTCGTGCGCTCGATTGGGCGTCGACTCGCCGCCGCGGCCATCAGTGCGCTGGCGCTCGGTTCGTCGGCCTTGACGGCGCCGGCCGTCGTCAATCCGATCGCCATCCATCCGTTGGTCAGTGACTGGGCGTATCTCGGGAATTCAGGCACCCCGCCGACCGAAGCGGCCTGCAATGCCGTCGGACGCCGCTGCTTCAACCCGACGGCGATGGCCAACTCCTACAACTACGCGGTCCTGCATGCACTTGGGAACCGGGGGCAGGGCAAGACGATCGCCGTCGTCGACTCCTTCGGCGCCTCGACCATCCGGCAGGATCTCGGCGTCTTCAACACCGCCTTCGGCCTGCCGCACCTCTGCGGGGAGACCGGAGCGAACGACCCGTCGGCCAACTGCCCGCCGACGACATCACCGCGCTTCGACATCGTCCAGATCCAGGGTGGGCCGCCGCCCAACCCCCCGCCCCCGAACAATGGCACCGGGCTCGAGAATCACAACCTCTGGGATCTCGAAGTCGCGCTCGACGTCGAGTGGGCCCACGCGACCGCACCGCTCGCCAACATCATGCTGGTGAGCACGCCGACGGCCGAGGTGCTCGGCGTCCAGGGCTTCCAGCAGATGATGAACGCCGAGGACGTATTGATCAAGAACCACCAGGTGGACGTCATCAGCCAGAGCTTCGGATCGGGTGAAGGGGCCTTCAACAGCGGTCTAGCTTCCATGAAGCAGCTTCGCCAGGCCTTCGTCGACGCAAAGGGCAACAACATCAGCGTCTTCGCCTCTTCGGGCGACGGCGGCAGCGCCAACAGCATGAAGACGCCGGTCAAGAATCCCGTCCTGATTCCCTATCAGAGCGTGATCTGGCCCGCCTCGGATCCGCTGGTGACGGCGGTGGGCGGCACCTACCTCTGCACCAACCCGGTCGTCGGGAGCACGGTGGCGGACGATACGATGCCACCGGCCAACTGCACGTCCCAGCCGGGCGACCGGGAGCCGGCGTGGATCGCCTCGGGCGGCGGCTACAGCATCAACTTCGGGCGGCCCTCGTACCAGGACGTCCTACCTCCGGGAAGCACCTACGTGGGCAGCTCGCCGGGCGCTCCCGGACCGAACAGCAACATGCGCGGCGTTCCA
The DNA here is from genome assembly GCA_005889395.1 of Chloroflexota bacterium. Classification (GTDB taxonomy): domain Bacteria; phylum Chloroflexota; class Dormibacteria; order CF-121; family CF-121; genus CF-13. The sequence goes on along the minus strand of VBFX01000083.1, from coordinate 16,317 downwards.
GACATCGCCTACCAGGCCAGCTCGCGGACGGGCGTCCTGGTCTACCTGACGGAGGGGAACACCACCGCCTCCGGAACCGGATGCGGTGGCGCCAGTCCCTGCAGCAGCGGCTGGTACACCGTTGGCGGAACGAGCGCCAGTTCCCCGCAATGGGCCGGCCTGATCGCGATCGCCGACCAGATGGCCGGACGTGACCTCGGGTTCATCAACCCGGCGCTCTACGCCATCGCCAACAATCCGACGACCTACGCCGCCGACTTCTACGACCCGCACGTCAACAACAACGGCTGCTGCGGCGAACCGGGCTGGTCCGCCACTCCGGGGTGGGACGCGGTAACCGGATTGGGGACGCCGAATGCGGCGAATCTGATCCCGGACCTCATCGCCGCGACTCCGTAGCGCGAACCTGACGTCGTAAACGGCCGGGCCGGCGCCCGGCCGTTTGTTTTGCTACGCGATCTTCTTCTGCGCCTGGGCGGGTCCGATGTAGCGCTCGACAAGCGCGATCAGCTCGTCCAGCTCGTAGGGCTTGGTCAGGCATTCGGCGCAGCCGGCCGCGATCGCTGTCTCCCGGTCGCCGACCATGGCGTGCGCGGTGATCGCGACTACCGGGATCTGCGCCAGCGCCGGGTCTGCCTTGAGCGCCCTGGTTGCCTCCCAGCCGTTCATCTCCGGCAGTGACAGGTCCATCAAGATCAAGGCGGGCTTGAGCGCCGCGGCCATCGCGACGGCCTCACGGCTGAAGCCGCGCGAGCGCAGGATCTTGAGCGCCATCTTTTGCATTGTCGCGTCGTCTTCGACCACGAGGATGAGCTGGTTCATGCGGCGGCTCCTTGCGTTTTACTCTGACCCAACAACTGGCGAACCGCGTTGGTCAGGCCTTCCGGTTCGATCGACCCCTTCGCAACGAATCGCTGGATATGACCGTTGAGGGTGAGCACGTCTTCCGCCGTCAGCTCCTTGGCGCTGACGATCATCACGGGGATGCCGGCGGCGGCGGGTTGGGCGCGCAGGCGCGCGACCATCTCGAAACCGCTCATCCCGGGCATCATCAGGTCGAGCAGCACGAGATCCGGTGGCGATTGCGCGATCAGGACCATTCCCTCATCGCCGCTCGACGCGGCGATCACCTCGGCTTGCTCCTCCTTCAGGATCTTGCTGAGCATGGTGCGCGCCTCCGGGTCATCGTCGACGACGAGCACGCGCTTGCCCGCGAGCGTGGGCAACAGCCGGTGGATCTTCGCGATCAGCGCACGGCGGTCGTATGGCTTGCCCAGGTAATCCGAGGCCCCCAGCGCGAACACGAGCCGCTGGTCCTCGACGATGGTGACCACCAGCACCGGGATGCCCGCCGTCTGCGAATCTTCCTTGAGCTTCTCGAGCACCCACCACCCGGATGCGTCCGGCATCATGATGTCGAGGGTGATCAGCATCGGGCGGCTCTCGCGCGCGAGTTGAAGCGCGTCCGCCGCGTTGGACGCCTGCACCGTTCTCCAGCCTTCTTGCTCGAGATGGCGACAGATCAGCTGCCGGACGCTGACGTCGTCGTCGACCACGAGGATGACGGTCCCCGGCAGGCCCCGATTCGGATGGCGTAAGGGCCGTCGTTGGGCGGGGCCAACCGCCGCTTGTCCCGCCGCCCAGGCCGGCACCGTAAAGGTGAAGGTGCTGCCCAGGCCGGGCTCGCTCAGCACCGTGATCGCTCCACCGTGCATCTCGACAAGCTTGCGCACGATGCTCAGGCCAAGGCCCGTGCCACCGTGCCGGCGCGTGCTGCTGCCATCGCCCTGGACGAATTCCTCGAAGATGACCCGCTGCGACTCGGTTGAAATCCCGATGCCGGTGTCCTTGACGGCGATCCGGACCATGCGGCCCGAGGGCTGCGCCATGATCTCAATGTGGCCGCGCTCGGTGAACTTCACGGCGTTGGAGAGCAGGTTGATCAGGATCTGCTTGAGCCGCGTGGCATCGGCCTCGACCGCGGGTAACCCCGGGCCAAAACGGGTGTCGATGCGCAACCCTTTCTCCTGGGCGAGCGGGCTGATGCTCTCCAACACCGAGGTGACCAGGTTGGGCAGCTCGACGCGCTCCAGCGAAAGGTCCATCTTGCCGGCCTCGATCTTGCTCAGATCGAGGATCTGGTTGATCAGCGCGAGCAACGATTGGCCGCTCTTGTTGACCTGCAGGATGTCCTGGTGCTGGTCCTCGGTGACCGGCCCGTCGATGCCATCGAGCAGGATCTGGGAGAAGCCGATGATCGCCGAGAGCGGCGTGCGCAGCTCGTGCGACACGTTGGCCAGGAACTCGGACTTCAGTTTGTTGGCGCGGGCGAGCTCCTGGTTGGCGGCCTGGAGCTCCGAGGTGCGCTGCGAGACCTTCTCCTCCAGCGTCTGGTAGGCGCCGCTGAGCCGGTGGGCCATCTGGTTGAAGGTATGCGCCAGGGCCCGTAACTCCTTGGCCGCGAACTGTTCGCGCACTTTGAGCGGGGTCACGAAGTCGCCCTTGGCGATGCGGCTGGCCGCGCGGTTCAGCTCGTCGACTGGCCGCGTGATCCAGGCGGCGCCGAGGAAGCCGAGCACGAGGGCGAGCACGATCGCGACCAGCAGCCATTCGACCGTGCTCTGGATCAATGGCGTCAGCTCCGATCGAAGCTCGGCGACCGGTTGCGAAACCCAAACCTTCCAGCCAACCACGGGGACTGTCGCGAAGCCGGCGGCCCGCTGGATGTTGCCGTCAGGATCGGTGTACCAGCTGACGCCGGTTTCCTGACCGAGCGACTGCTGGAAGATCGCCGCCGAGGAGAGATCCTTAGCCTCGAGCCGCCAGTCGTCTCGTGGATGGGCGATGACGCGACCGCGACGGTCGACGACCACCGCCTGGCCGTTCACGCCGATCCGGCTGTAGGTCGAGAGCCGCTGCACCTCCGAGAGGTTCACGGTGCCGGCGAGAAACCCGACCAGGTGCCGGCTCCCATCGAGGATGGGGACGGCAATGACGACGGCGGCCACGCTCGAATCACCTTTGGACCGGACCACGTCGGAATACTTGGGTCCGACCCGCCCAGGGTTGAGCACGTCCTTGACGTAGTTCCAATCGCCATAGTCAACGCCCACCCCAGCGGGCGGTGCCGCGGCGACCGCCCGGCCCTTCAGGTTCCCGACGTAGAGCTGGAGCAGAGCGGGCTGGGCGGAGTGCGCGGCGGCGAGCGCCTGGTTCAGGCGCGCCGGGTTGAAGGTCGAGTCGTTCAGGTGCGGGATTCCCGCGTCGGTGTCGGACTCGACCTGGGACGCCGTACTCTGCAGCGCCGACGTCTGATCCAGCAGATAGCCGTAAATCGCCTGCGCCAGGCTTTCCGCCATCGGTTCGTGCTTCTGCTGGATGCTGGCGTTCTGGGTCGAGAAGAGCGCCGAGATCCGCTGCGCGCCGAAGAAGACCAGGGGACCCACCCCGACCATGAGGAAGCCGACGCTGATGTACCAGCGGAGGCTGTGCATCGAGGACCGGCCGGCGTCGGCCGATGGGGCGGCCACATCGCGAGTAACGGGTCGCCAAGATCAACTTTGCGCGGAACTCGAACCTACGCCGTCACTGGATCGTTACGCTTGAGCTATGCCGAAACCACGGATGACGGCGAAGGATCGCGCGCGCCTTGCGGCCGAGCGAGTCACGGCGCTCTACCCGGCGGTGTCCGAACTGGAGCACACGAACGCCTTCCAGATGCTGGTTGCGACCATCCTGTCGGCGCAGACGACCGACCGATCCGTCAATTCGGTCACGCCGGCACTGTTCGCCAGGTATCCGGACGCCGCCGCCCTGGCCCACGCCAATCCCGCGGAGGTCGAGGCGATGATTAAACCGACCGGGTTCTTCCATGTCAAGGCCAAAACGATCATCGCTGCCAGTGCAGCCCTGATCGAGCGCTTCCAGGGGGAGGTGCCACCGCGGATCGAAGACCTCGTGACGTTGCCGGGCGTTGGTCGCAAGACCGCCAACGTCGTGCTCGGCGTCGCCTTCGGCATCCCGGGGTTCGCCGTCGACACCCACGTCAAGCGGCTGACCCGACGGCTCGGCCTGACCAAAAGCACCGATCCGGTGAAGATCGAAGCCGAGGTGACGAAGATGCTGCCGCCACAGGAGTGGACCGGCTTCAGCCTGCGCCTCATCCTGCACGGCCGCCGGATCTGCCTCGCCCGGACGCCGCGCTGCCCGGAGTGTGTGCTCAACGACTTCTGCCCGTCATCCACCGTTGCGGCCAGGGGCGGGCGCCGTCCCTTGACGGCAACCGCCGCCCGCGTAAGGTTGGGGCGTGGCCGAGGAAGCGTCCGCAAGCGGCCCGGGCGGCGCCCAGGGACCCGCCATTAGCCCGCCGTCGCGCGGCCCGCGTCGCCCGTCGATGGTTCTCGGCGGTCTGCTCGTCCTGATCGGGGCGATCTTGCTGGCCGGCCAGTTCGTGCGCGTCGACATCGGTCACTACGGCTGGCCGTTCTTCGTCATCGCCCCTGGCATCTTGATCCTCTTCGTCGCGCTCACTGCGAGAGGAGCGGTCAGCGAGGGTCTCGCCATCTTCGGCAGCATCGTCACGGTGTCGGGCCTGATCCTGTTGGTCCAGGACGCGACCGACCACTACGAGAGTTGGGCCTACGCGTGGACGCTCATCGTCCCGGGCGCGATCGGCCTGGGCATGATCCTGTATGGGCTGACCGCCCGCCGCCCAGCCAACGTCCGCTCCGGGACGCGCCTAGTCGGCATCGCGCTCGTCCTGTTCCTCCTGGGCGCCGCCTTCTTCGAAGGCATCGTCGGCCTTAGCGGCTACCAGCTCGGCCACACCGCGGGCGTCGTCCTCGGAGCGCTGATCATTGCCCTGGGCGCTCTCATGCTCGTACTCAATCTCAGCTCGAGCGGCCGCCAGTCGAAGTAGGCGAACTACACTAGGCGTCGTGCGAATCGGCGTCCTCACCGGCGGCGGCGATGCGCCAGGGCTCAATGCCGCCATCCGCGGGGTCGCCCGCCGCGCCTTCCAGCAGGGATTTCAGGTCACCGGCATCAAGAACGGCTGGGCCGGGCTACTGGGAGCGGGCGACATGGAGGACCTCACACCAGGGTCCGTGCGTGGCATCCTGCCGCTCGGCGGAACCATCCTTGGCACGTCCCGCACCAACCCCCTCAAGGAGAAGGGTGGCGTCGAGCAGGTCATCGGCCTGCTTCGCGGCAGCGGCGTCGACGGCCTGGTGGCGATCGGCGGCGACGACACGCTGTCGGTCGCTGCCGCCATGAGTGAGGCTGGCTATCCAGTTGTCGGCGTCCCGAAGACGATCGACAACGACCTCTCTGTCACCGAGTTCTGTATCGGATTCGATACCGCGGTCGGTGTGGTGGTCGAGGCGCTCGATCGCTTGCACACCACGGCCTCCGCCCATCATCGCGTGATGGTGGTGGAGGTGATGGGCCGCGATACCGGATGGGTCGCGATGGTCGGAGGGCTGGCCGGCGGCGCCGACATGATCATCATCCCGGAGTTTCCGGCCGAGCTCGAGGCGGTCGTCGCGCACCTGCATCACCGCCGCGGTGAAGGCAAGGACTTCAGCATCATCGTTGTCGCCGAGGGCGTGAAGATGCGGGCGCTCGAGCCGGCGATGGCGGTGGCGGCCGCGGCGGAGAAGCGTGATGCCTTTGGTCATGTCCAGCTTGCCAAGCAGGGCGTGGGCGATTCGCTGAGCACCCGGATCGAGGAGGCGACAGGCTTCGAGACTCGGATCACGGTACTTGGTCACCTGCAGCGCGGCGGCTCACCGTCCCCGGTCGACCGGATCTGGGCGACGCGCCTGGGAGTGGCGGCCACCGACTTGCTGGCCGATCGGAAGGCGGGCGTGATCCCGATCCGGCGCGACGGGCAGATCGGGGTGGTGCCGATACGCGACGTCATTGCCGAGACGCGGCGCGTCCCGCGCGAGCTCTATGACCTGCAGCTGGTCTTCGGCTAAGCGCTAGCGCGGCGCTTCTGCCGGTAGAGCGTCGCGTCCGCCGACGCCAGGAGATCCTCCGCGGTCTTCCCATCCTGCGGAAAGTTCGCCAGGCCGAGGCTGACGCCGGGGATCTGAAGCAGCTCGCGGCCCGCCATGAAGCGGTGACGTACGATGCCATCCGAGATGCGCTGCGCGACGCTTGCCGCCGCCGCCGCGGGAGTCGCCGGCAGGAGCACCACGAACTCATCGCCGCCATAACGTGCCACCACGTCCTCACCGCGAACCGCGTCCATCATTGCGTTCGACACTTCGCGAAGCAGCGCGTCACCCGCGAGGTGGCCGTAGGTGTCGTTGATCCGTTTCAACTCGTCGACATCGAGGAAGACGATCGAGAAGGTCTCGCCGGTCGCGCCGGCACGCGTGATCTCCTGCTGGATCCGCTCGAGAAAATGGCGACGGTTGTTGAGGCGTGTCAGCGGATCATGGCTGGCCTCGCGCTTGAGCGTGTCGTGCAGTTGGGCCACCTCGAGGCAGGAGGCCAGCTGGGAGCCGACCGCCGACATCAGCGCGACGTCCGCCTCCGAAAAGGCATCGGCATGCTCGCTCTCGGCGTTGAGGACTCCAAGCACCTGACCGCGGCTCATCAGCGGGAAGGCGAGCTTCGAGTGAACCCGATCGTCGAGGCCGATATAGCGCGGGTCTGCCGAGACTTCCGGGATGATCTGGGGCACACCGTGCGTATACACCCAGCCAATGATTCCCTGGGCGATGGGGAGGGTGAGTCCCGTGATGTCGGATGAGTAGCCGCTCTGGGCGCCGACCCTCAATTCGCTTGCCGAGTTCACCGGCAAGAAGATCGAGACCATCTTGTAGCCCATCACCTCTCGGATGATGGTCACGATGCGGCTCAGCAGTGTGTCCAGGTCGAGGACCGCGGTTGTCTCCCGCGCGATCCGATAGATGATGCGGAGCTCGCGCGAGTCGGCCACGGACAGGATGTCTTTTACGCCGGTCGGGGCGGAATGCGCGGCAAACAACTCGACCAGCAGCTGTTCGTACCATGGCGTCCCTCTAGAGCCGGCCTCGCGGCACATCACCACCAGCGCCTCGGTTATCTTCGGATCGAGGTTGATGCCAGCGAATCGCGTCAACTCCTCGAGACCCTCGGCCACGGTCTGCTCCGTCTTTAACGGCAGATCGAACGTGACATTGAAGAAGGCATTGACGACCGAGATGATCCGCGTCTCGATCGGGATCGCTTCGGCCTTCAAGCCATCGGGGTATCCGTCGCCGTTGAACCATTCGTGGTGAGCCCGGACGATCGGTGCCAGATCAGTGAGGGGCTTGAAGCGTTGTAGGACGTCCGCCGCGACGACCGGGTGGGTCATCATCAGCGCCCGTTCTTCGGCGTCCAGCCGGCCGCGCTTCCTCAGAATGCTGTCGGGGAGGTTGATCTTGCCGAAGTCCTGGAGCAATGCCGCGTACCGCACCCGTCTTCGGCGGGCAGGGTCGAACCCGAGATGCTCCGCCAGTCGTTCCGCCAGCGTGGCGTGCTCGTAGGCGCGACTTCGCAGCGCCTCGCGCAGCTCGATGGCGCCGGCCAGGGTCAGCACCATGGCTTCTTCCATTTCCCGAGATTCCTTCAGGAGGCGCGCCGTTTCGATCGCCGCGGCCGTCTGATTGGCGAACGCCATCACCGCCGGCAGGTCCGACTCACGCAGCCCGGCACCGATCACAGTGATCGCGCCGATTGCCTGGTCACCCACCACCAGCGGTGCGGAAATCACGGCGGACATCTGCAGCAGCTCGCTCAGCCGCCGGGCGTTCGCGGACGCCTCGGGCTGGAGGACCATCGCGACTCGCCCGACCAGCTCGTCGTGGTCGCCGATGTACTGCGGTTTGAGGGTGGAGCAGGCCCGGTGGAGGACCGGCACGCGCTCGAAGGGGATGAACGTGCCTACCTCTTCGCGGCCCGTGAGCCTCGCCACCTCGGCGGCCGAATGCAGCGCGTGGACGTACGCGATCGTCAACCCGCTACCATCGGGCGTTCCATCGAAAAAGTAGGTGGACAACCCCGCGTCCGCCAAGCTGGTTGCGACCGCGGCGAAAATGGCGGGGCGATCGAGGTGTTGCAGTGCCTGGAGCCCGGCCTCGCCCAGGGCTTTCAGCAGGGGCGTCACCGACGGCTCGCCGGGCAGGACGGCGTTACTGTCGCCGGCCATCTGCGGCAGGAACTGACTGAAGCCGGCTTCGGCCAACCGCTCAGGACGGAAGAACCAAACCCGGCCGATCTTTTCGCCGGGTAGCCGGCCATCGCGCGCCTGGCGCCGGACGACTTCGGGATGCCGGTGAATGGCCGCCGCGACCGCCTCGACCGATAGGAGGTTGGGCAGCTTCATGGCGAGCGGCATCGCCGGTTGTGTGACGCGACGCTTCACTGTTCCCTGCAACGAAGGAAGCTCTTGCTTCCTACGTCTTAGTGCCAGTGGACGCCCTCGCATCCGGGCCGATGCCCGAGCGCCGGACCATCCTGGTCACGGACGACAGCAGCGCCAACCGCGACCTGCTCGCCGGGCAGCTCTCCAACCTCGGCTTCTGGACGGAAGCCGCCAACAATGGGGAGGAGGCGATCCGCGTCGCCCGCCGCCTCAAGCCCGACCTGATCTTGATGGACGTCGAGATGCCGGTCATGAACGGCCACGACGCCTGCAAGCGTCTCAAGTTGGACCCTCTAACGGCTGAGATCCCGGTGCTGATGATGACTGGGTTCGACCCACGGCCCGAGCGCGCCAAGATGGTCGAGGCGGGCGGCGATGATCTGATCGTCAAGCCGATCGCGCTCCGCGACCTCCAGGTGCGGGTCCGCGCATTGCTGCGCCTCAAGGAGTTGCGTCGTGATCTTCGCAGCACCCAGGAAAGCCTACGCGAGCTGGTGAAGCGGGAAAACCCGACCGAATCGAAGGCTCCCTTCGACGACCGCGTCGCGCTCACCGCCCAGTCGCTGGCGCGGCTGATCGGCCTCGACGCCGAGGAGCAGGGTGGGTTGACCCCTGAGGAGTTTGCACAGATCCAGCAGCACACCGTCCTGGGCGCCCAGATCGCTGGACCCTTTCGCCCGGCGACCGTGCTGGCCCCAGCGATCCGCCACCACCACGAGCGCTGGGACGGGAGTGGCTATCCCGACAAGTTGCAGGGTCCGGCGATCCCCATGATGGCGCGTATTGTCTCGGTTGCCGATGCCTTCCATGCCATGATCACGGACCGCCCCTACCGGCCACGCCACACGGTCGCCAAGACCCTCGAGATCCTCGCCGCCGGCTCGGGCGCGCAGTGGGATCCCCGCCTCGTCGCCGCCTTCGCCACGTCGTCCCTGCCGCAACGCATTGCCGGTACCGTCGAGGGCGACGAAGCCAGGATCGCGTAACCCTCTTCACGGCCTCACCCCAGCCTCAACAAAAAGATCGGCCGGCCCGCAGGCCGGCCGATCACTGGTAGAAGGCGTTTGCGACTACGGGTTGTAGATGCAGGTGGTCGCGGGGACCAGGTTGCCCTGGACGGTTCCGGAGCCGTATCCAGCTTTGACGACGTACTTGAACGACTCGGTCGCGGGTGGCGCCTGGTGCAAAAGGTTCGCCGTGATCAGTTCGCCGATGTTGACACCGTCACCGTTCGCGGGTCCCGGTGGCACGGCGACGTCGGCGACGCTGTCCGGATACTTCGCGTTGTTGGTGTAGTAGATGTCCGCGGCGCCCTGGATGGTTGCGCCGTCCGTTTTCATCGCGCTGCAGGCGGCGTTGGCGCTGACGCCCGAGATGTTGAAGAGAACGATCGCCGCCAGGATGCCCAGGATCGCGATGACCACGAGCAGCTCGACGAGGGTGAAGCCCCCCTGGCTGCGCTGCGAGCGGCGGCGCGCATCTTTGAGTAGTGCAAGAAGCATGGTTGTCGTATTACCTCCTAGTTCACAGTCGAGATTAGGGACCGTTTCTTGCGGGATTCGTAAAGGTTGGCTCAGTGGAGTAGCAGCTGCGTGACGGCGACGGTAGCAGCGCCGGCGGCCAGCGCCACGACCAGCAGCGCCGCCAGCGGCCGGACGTGGTTTGGTTTCGGCGGCGGCGCGAAGTCGACGGCAACGTCTGGTCCACGATCAGGCCGCGACACGGGTGTCACCTCCCTGTGACGGACTCAGGCGGCTATTCCAGTGGTCCTGGCGGATCAATCCGATGCCCGCCAGGTGCGCCTGCCAGGGGAAATCCGTGGGCGCCTCGAAAACCGGCAGGGGAAGGACGACGTTGAACTCGAAGCGCTGCCGAGCCTGTTGCAGCCCTTCGTCCATGAAGGCAAAGCGCCCGCCCAACGCGAGGGACGTCGCGGGACCGATCTGGACGTCGGAGGCGGCTCCGCGCATGAACTTGACGAGCGCGTTGAGGGAGAGCGCCAGCTCGTCGAGTTGCGCGTCGGCGTCTTCCGTCGGGGCGTCGAGCGAAAAGGTCCGAAAGAACCGGGGTCGCCCGCGCACCATGAGGACCAAGGTGGCTTCCGCCGCGCCCCATTCGAGCAGCAGGCCGTCGGACACCCCCATGCCGCGCGCCAGCGCCAGTGGCTTGAGATCCATCCGCTCGATCTGCAGGCCGGCAGCACCCACGGCCGCGAGCACGGCGTCGATCATGGCTCGCCGCGCCGCGACCAGGTAGACGGCGTAGCCGTTCGAGTCGCGGCTCGCGTGCCAGGCGAAGTAGACATCGGCCGCCTCCATCGGTACCAGGCGGCGGCCTTCGAACGCGACAGCGCGGCTGAGCTCGCTGCCGGCGAGCCGCGGTAGCCGGAAATCGCGAAACGCGGTCCCGGTCTCGGCGATCGCGACCCGGGCGCGCACGGCGGTGAAGGCGCCGGCATCGAGGGCGCTACGCACGGTCGTCGTCAACAGGGATGTTGGGATGCCATCCACCATCGCCCCCTCGGGAAGCAACACCTCGGCATGATGGGTGAGGCGCCGGCCGCCGGCCTGGAGCAGCCTCAGCTCGCGCGTCCCAAGATCCAGGCCGAGCCGGGCCGTCATTGGAATGCTTCCCAGGTCACGGTGGACGTTCCGTTGACCTCTGTCACGAGGGCGGTGAGGGTCCGGCTCGTTCCGGTGACGTTGATGGTGATGTTCCAGGTCGCCCCATTGCCGTGGCATTGACTGCCTTTCCTGATCGCGACATTGACGGTGATGACTCCAGTCGGATAATTGAGCGTGAAGTTGCTCGTCCGAGGCGCATTGCAACCGTTGCCATTCTTGTCATCGATGACTTGCATGGAATACGCGAGTCCAGCATCGAGTGCATAGGTCGTTCGCGTATCGGCTCGGACCGCGTTTGATCCGAGGAACCCAGCACTGGCGAGGGTCAGGGCCGCCCACACGACCAGCAGGAAGGCGGCCACGAACGCCAGGATCAGGAGGAGCGCCTGTCCCCGCTGTCGGAGCAATCGGGTGCTGTGCATCAGAAGCACCCCGCCGGGCGGTTACTGACGTTCAGCGTCACGGCCGCGGCTCCGCTTGCCGAGGGTTGGATGACAACCGTCGCATAGCAGCCGACTGCGCTGAAATTGACGCTGCTAATGCCACGCGCTGCTGTTCCTGCCTGGCCGTTGACGGTACGAACCAGGTCGTGGTTGGCGTTGACGCTGTAGACCACGCTGACCGCGGGCGGTGACCCGTAGCTGAAGCTGACGGAACTTGGGGTGGCGTCGGCGGTTCCCGTGGGCAGGACATTCGCGCTGTTGAGATCGCGGGTCAACCACAGGCTGGCGCCGCTAACGGCTTCGTGCCCATTGCCAGGGTGATGATGGCGAGGATGGCGAGGGAGACCATGCCCTCGACCAGGGTGAAACCTCGCTGCCGCCGCCTCACGGTTGCTCCTTCAGGAAGTCGAGGACTTCGCTCGACCCGTTGGGTCCGTTAACCGTCAGGACGATTTCCTGGAGCCCGACGTCGGGGTTAGTGGTGAGGAAGGTGGGCGGATTGGTGGCGGCGCTGTAGTAGAGGACTTGATAGGTGACCGTGTAACCGCTTGCTGGATTGGTGGAATACGTTCCGCTGGTCGCGCCGGTCGTATAGGCCTGGCTCTTGATGTATTCGGCTTCCGAGCGGGTCAGACGGTCGAGTGTCGTCACCTGCTGGTGCCGGCGGGCGGCCAGCGTGATCGCCGAGAACGCACTGAGAATGGTCACGACGATGACCGCCAGCAAGGCGATGGCGACGGTCGTCTCGATCAGCGTGAACCCGCGCCGGCCTCTCACTTGATCGCCCCCACGAGTCCGTACATCGCAGAGATCAGGGAAACCGCGATGAAGCCGACGACCAATCCCACCGCAACCGTCATCACCGGTTCGATGAGCGACGTCATGGTGCGGATGCGATAGTCGAGCTCTTCCTCGTAGAAGTCCGCGGCCTGCTCCAGGTAGGTGTCGAGCGTTCCCGTTTCCTCGCCAACCCGGACCATCTGGGTCAGCATCGGCGGGAACAACCGGGTGCGGATCAGTGGCCCGGCGAAGCCCTCGCCACCGGTCATCTGGTCGCGAACCGTGGTCAGGCCTCGCTGAAACACGGTATTGCCGGTGCTCGCGATGACCGCGTCGAAGGTTTGGCCCAACGGCACGCCGGCCTTGAGCACCATGGCCAGGGTTCTCGCGAAACGGTTGAGCACCGCGGAGAGGACGATCGGGCCCAGGATCGGCACCTTGATCGAGAGTCGATCTTTGAGGTACACACCGCGCTCGGTTCGCAACGCCACCACGATTCCGCCGGTGAGCGCGACGATCACACCCCCGATGACGAGCGCCCAGTTGCGGATGGCGTCGACGGTGCCGATCAGGATCCGCGTCGCCAGCGGCAGCTCGACGTTGAACTCGGCGAAGATGCGCGTGAAGGCCGGCAAGGCAAAGAAGACCAGAATCAGGACTACGCCGGCCGCGACGACCAGGATGACGGCGGGATAGACCATGGCCGTGCGCACTCGCCGAAGGGTGTTCAAGTCGCGCCGGAGGTACCCAGCCAGCTGGGTGAGGGTGGATTCGAGGTTACCGGTCAGCTCCGCGACGCGCACCAGGTCGATGTAGAGAGCCGGAAAGACTTTCTGGTGCTTGACCAGCGCGTCGGAGAGGTTCTGTCCACGCTCGAGGTCGGCCAGCACGGCGAGGATCACCCGCTTGAAAAGGGGCGATGCCGTTTCCTCGGCGATGACACCCAGTGCCCGGCTCATCGGAACGCCGGCCCCGACGAAGGTCGCGAGCTGGCGGGTGAAGAGGATGATGTCGGCCTGCGAAATGCGGTAAAGACTGGGAAAGTAATCCGCCATCGTCTTCTTGGGCGGCGCCGGATGGATCTCGACGATCTTGAGCCCTTCCAGCCAGAGTGCCTGCTCGGCGGCGGCGGTCCCGGCGGCCTCGATCCGCCCATTGCGCCGCTGGCCCGACTCGTTATAGGCCCGGTAGGCGTAGCTAGGCATCCATGTCCTCGCTCAAGTGCACCGAGCGCATCACCTCGGCGATCGTGGTCAAGCCCTCATCGCACGGATCAGGAGCCGCTTGATGGCGTCGCTCATCCGCAACACCTCGAACACCCCGATCCGCCCATAGAACCCGGTATGCGCGCAGAAGGCGCAGCCGGCGCCCCGCTGGAAGAGCATCCCGTGGCCGCCGACCTGGCGGTAAAACTCGCGCTCCTCTGGTGGCGGCTCGTAGGCTGTGGCGCACTCGGGACAGATGCGGCGGACGAGTCGTTGCGCCAGCACGCCGCTGACGGCCGAGGTCACCATGAACGACTCGATCCCCATCTCGAGGAAGCGGTAGATCGCGCCCACCGCATCGGTGGCATGCAGTGACGACAGCACGAAGTGGCCCGTCAAGGCGGACTGCACCGAAATCTCGGCTGTCTCCTTGTCGCGGATCTCGCCCACCAGGATGGCGTCCGGGTCCTGGCGGAGGATGGCGCGCAGCCCGTTGGCAAAGGTGATGCCGGCGAGGCGATTGATCTGGATCTGGTTGACGCCCTCGAACGTGTACTCCACCGGGTCCTCGATGGTCATGATGTTCTGCTCCACGCTGTTGAGCTCGTTGAGGGCGGCGTAGAGCGTCGTCGTCTTTCCGCTTCCCGTCGGGCCGGTCACCAGGATCATGCCGTAGGGCGATTTGATCAATCCGCGAAACGTCTGCAGCGCGGCCGGTGAAAAGCCCAGCGTGTCGAGGCGAAGGATGGAGCGCGACCGCTCCAATAGCCGCAGCACGACCTTTTCGCCCCAGATGGTTTCGATGGTGCCCACCCGGATGTCGAGCGGCCGCCCATCAACCGTGGTCTGGATCTGTCCGTCCTGGCTGTGGCGCCGGTCGACGATGTCGAGGTTGGCCAGCAGCTTGACCCGGGACGAAATCGGCGCCGCCAGGGTGGCCGGGAGCCTGGTGGCATCGTGCAGCACGCCGTCGATCCGAAAACGGACTCGCAGGTGATCCTGTTGCGGCTCGATGTGGATGTCCGAGGCCCGTTCCTCGGCAGCCTGCGCGATGATCAAGTCCACGATCTGGACGACCGGCGCGTCCTGCTTGACGTCCGACAAGCGGCGAGGCACCGGCTTCGGCTGCAGCGACTCCTGGAAGGAGCGGACGTTTTGATCGACGCCGGTGCGCAGCTTGTAGGACTGGGTGATCGCTCGGTCGATCTCCGAGCGCACGCCCAGCAGCGGTTTGATGCGTTTGCGCGTCAGGACTTTGAGCTCGGCAAGCAGCGCCAGGTCGCCCGGGTCGACGGTGGCGACTTCGAGCACGTCTTTCTCGAGGCGAATCGGGAGGATGGTGTGCTCACGGGCATAGGCCTCAGGGATCAGCGCCAGCGCGTCCTTGTCGATGCGTGAACGGGTGAAGTCGACCTGGGGCACATTGAAGTGCACGCTCAGCACGGCGGCGAGCGCTTTCTCGTCGACCATGCCCTGGGCGAGCAGTACCTGGCCGAGTGGCCGGTGTTGACGGCGCTGCGCGGCCAGCGCGGTCTCCAGCTGCTCGGGGGTCAGCACACCGTTTTCCAGAAGGAGGTCACCGAGCCGCTTCTCCTGGCGAAGTCCGAAGCGGCCCTCGGGCTGGCGTTCGACCGCGCTCACGCGACCTCGCGGACCGGGGCTTCCAGCTGGCGCCGGATCTCGTGCAGCGCTTCAGGGGTGAAACGCAGATGCCGGCCCGGGGTGCGGAACGCCGGCTGGATCGCGCCGCAGTTGACCGCACGGATCAGTGTCGACTTACTGATCCCGAGCCAGCGGGCCCGAACCTGCGGACCGGTACGTACGCCGCCAGCCGCCTATGCCGCCAACCGGCGCAGCTCCTCGGGGTGTTGGGCGCGCGCGGCGGCGGCACCGAAGTCGACCAGGCCGGCCCGGATCAGCTCGCTCAGGCTGCGTTCCATCGTATTCATGCCATCCTTGGCGCTCGTCTCGAGCACGTTCCGCAGCTGCCGCGTCTTGCCTTCCTTGATCAGGTTCTGGACCGCGAGGGTGTTGAGTAGGACTTCGAAGGCGGCGACCCGGCCCGGCCCATCCCGGCGCGGCAACAGTTGCTGGTAGATGACCGCGGCCAGCGTATTGGACAGCTGCACGCGGACCTGCTGCTGCTGGTCGCCAGGGAAGACGTCCACCATCCGATCGACCGCCTGGGTCGTGTCGTTCGTGTGCAGGGTAGCGAGCACCAGGTGACCGGTTTCGGCGATCGTGATCGCGGCCGAGATGGTTTCCAGGTCACGCATCTCGCCTACGAGCAGCACGTCGGGCGTCTGGCGCAGGGCGGCGCGGAGCGCATCCGCGAAGGAGGCGACATCGGCGCCGACCTCACGTTGCTCGACAATACTTCGCTGATGCCGGTACACGTATTCGATCGGGTCCTCGATCGTGATCACGTGGCAGGGACGCGAGGCCACGATGTCATTGACCATCGCCGCCAGGGTGGAGGACTTGCCGGATCCGGTTGGACCTGTCACCAGGATCAGGCCCTGGCCGAGGCGCGTCAGCCCACGAACCACGGGGGGCACGCCGAGCTGGTCAAAGTTGGGGATCTGGTACGGAATCAGGCGCAACGCCAGGCCGACCGAGCCCCGCTGCTGGAACGCGTTGATCCGAAAGCGCGCGTGGCCTTTCCAGTTGAACGAGAAATCGAGGTCGCCCCGCGATCGGAAGCGAGCCCAGCGCTCGGAGGAGAGCACCTCCTGCGCCATCTGCTCGATCTGGTCCGGACGGAGCGGATCCGGCCCGATCGGAACGAGGGCACCATCCTTGCGCATAGTCGGCGCGGCGCCTGCCGTGAGGATCAGGTCCGAGGCACTTTGCTCGAGCAGGAT
>VBFX01000082.1 GCA_005889395.1 Chloroflexota bacterium | reverse complement strand
CGAGCGCGCCTGCTCGAGCTCTGGCGATCGCGCCATCCCGCCTCGAAGATCGAAATCGCGGAGTGGATCGTTATGACCGCGCTCCGCCGTCTCTGAAAGCCGCGTGGGACCCCCTTTAGGCTTCTCTTAGCTGGAGCGGCTAGAGTAAGAGCACCGCAATCCGACACATAGATAAGTAGGAGGGGTTCAATTGTCACTCGGCTGGCTCATCGTGCTGGCGATCGTCGTCATCGTCGTGGTCTTCCTCGCGCTCACCTACAACCGGCTGGTCACACTCAGGCAGCGGGTCAAGGAGGCGTTTTCGGACATCGACGTCCAGCTCAAGCGCCGCCATGACCTGATTCCCAACCTGGTCGAGACCGTCAAGGGCTATGCCGCTCACGAGCGCGGCGTCTTCGACGAGGTCACCCAGGCGCGGGCCGGCGCGATCGCGGCCGGCGCGCAAGGGCCGCAGCAGCGAGCGGCGGCGGAAGACATGCTGACTGGCGCGCTGCGCTCCCTGTTCGCGGTCGCCGAGGCGTACCCGCAGTTGCAGGCTGTACAGGAGTACAAGGACCTATCGGAGAACCTGCGCGACACCGAGGACAAGATTCAGTTCGCGCGACGCTTCTATAACGGCCAGGTGCGCGACTACAACACCGCTTTGCAGACTTTCCCCACCGTCGTACTGGCAGGCGCAATGGGCTTCACGTCGTCCGAATACTTCGAAGTCGAGGCGCCCTCGGACCGCGAGGTCCCGAAGGTCAGCTTCACGCCCTCCGCGTAGCACAGCGTGGACCAGCCCGGCGTCGCCGGCGGACCAACGCCGGCGGCGCACGTCAACGTCTACGACGAGATCGCCGGCAACCGCTGGCGCACGTGGTTGATGATCGGGCTCTTTGTCGGGCTGGTGGCACTCCTCGCCTACGTGTTGGGTGCGATCGCAGTGGGCGGAAATGCCGGCTTCTTCATCCTGCCCTTTGCCCTGGCGATCTCCGGCGGTTCGGCCCTGGTGTCCTACTTCGCCGGCGACAAGATCGTGCTCGGGATGTCCCAGGCACACGAAGTCTCCGACCAGCAGGAGCCCCAGCTGCACCACGTCATCGAGGAGCTGGCGATCGGCGCCGGGATCCCCAAGCCCAGGGTGTACGTCATCGAAGACAGCGCGCCAAACGCGTTTGCGACCGGTCGCGACCCCGCGCACTCCTCGGTGGCCGTCACCCGCGGCCTGCTGGACAAGCTCGACCGCAATGAGCTCCAGGGCGTGCTCGCCCACGAGCTCTCCCATGTCCGCAACTTCGACATCCGCGTGATGCTGATCGTCGCCGTGCTGCTCGGGATGGCGGCCCTGCTCTCCGACTGGATCTTCCGCACCATGTTCTGGGGCGGCGGTCGGGGACGTGACCGCGATCGCGGCGGCAACGCGATCCTCCTCGTTATCGGCCTGGTGCTCGCCATCCTCACGCCGATCATCGCGCAGCTGATCCAGCTCGCCGTCTCCCGCCGGCGCGAATACCTCGCCGACGCCTCGGGTGCCCTGCTCACGCGTTACCCGGCGGGCCTGGCCAGCGCACTGCGGAAGATCGCCGCCGACAAGGAGGCGCTCGAGGTTGCCAACAAGGCGACCGCGCCGCTCTACATTGCCAACCCGCTCAAGGATGCGCCTCGCTTCCTCGACGGGCTCTTCGATACCCACCCGCCGATCGAGGAGCGGATCAAGCGCCTCGAAGCGATGTAGTCACCTACCAGGCTCCCCCACCGCCACCACCGCCGCCCCCGCCGGAGAAGCCGCCACCATCGCCGCCGCTCCCTCCACTTCCGCCCGGGGTGTCCGCAACGGCGGTGCTGAGGTTGCTCGAAAAACCCTCCAGGCTGCTAGCAAACACGACCGCTGTGAACGCGCCTTGCCCCTGGTACCAGGTCGACACCGCGGCACTGGTATCGATGCCTTCGAATGCCTTGGCCCAGCGGTGCACGCAGCCGAAGACAATCGCGTAGGGCAGATACTGGGTGAAGATTTCCGCCTTCTCGGCGAACGCCTGCCGGTCTTTCTCGGCTGCGTTCATGTAGACGCGGAATCCCAGCGT
Organism: Chloroflexota bacterium; assembly: GCA_005889395.1. GTDB lineage: Bacteria > Chloroflexota > Dormibacteria > CF-121 > CF-121 > CF-13. Next base: position 9,417 of record VBFX01000082.1, on the reverse strand, counting down.
CTTCCTGAACAGATCCGTACCCAGCCCCGTGCGGCGTGGCATCCAGGAGTTGGTCGCGATGATCAGAGACCCAACCAGGATCGTGGCGACACCCAGCAACCCCCAACCGGCGAGCGCGCCCAGGCCCAGGGCGATCCCCAACCCGACCAGCACCACGAGCATGCCAAGAAAGACCCACAGCACGCGGGTCGACTGCGGGTTGCGCGTAAACCATCGAAGCCGGACCGAATCCTCATAGAGCATCTTCTCGGCCTGACCCAGGGGGAAGCGGAATGTGCCCTTGAGGGTTGAGAGCCGCGTTTGCTTCACCGTTCCCTCGAATAGCCCATTAAAGATCGCCGCCTCGTATGGCAGAAGTCCCGTCGCCTGGTCTTTGACCTGGATCAGCTCCCAATCAGGTTTGCCATTCTTGACTTCCTTGATCGTCAGGTATCCGCGGACCGCGAGGTCAACGATGGTCGCGGTCACGTCTTTGGTATCGGCGCTCTCATCGAGGATCAGGCCCAGCTGCGCCGGCCGCAGGTTGTCAGGCGGCTGGTACTCGGGCACGAGCGCTTCCGGACGGAAGAGCGGTCGTACCCGCTCGGTCGGATCCTTGGTCAAGTAGTACGCGGTGGCGTACTCCATGTCGCGGCCTCGCCGCCAGACCATGCGGCCCACCCACGCCGCACCGAGCAGGAAGAGGAGCACCGCCCCGGCCACGGGCGCCGGCCCGACGCTGAAAAATTCCAGAAACGTCCGAGGCTTAGCCTTCAGGATCGGGACGACGGTGCCCGCGACGCCCTTCTTCATGCCCACGACGACCGTCAACTGCTCACCCGGCGGGAGGATGCGGGTGGCGCTGAACCTCGCCTGGTTCGACGTCGATGAGCTGCGACAGGCTTCTCGGGATCCCAGCTGGCCTTGAAAGCAGTTGATCCACACGAGGCCGTCGGAAGGGATTGCCACTGTCGCACTCGCCTCCGTGATCGGCACGGCCCATTGTTGCCCCGTGGCGTTCCAGTACAGCTCGTCGTGGTCCGCAAACCCGTTGAGCGCACCCGCGACGGTGTAGTCAATGACGTAGGTCTGCCGTCCGCTCAGTGTTTTGTTTGGATCCCCGATCTTGATTTCCTCGTCCGCGCCGTTTTCGGAGACCGAGTATGCCCAGTTGCGGCCCGCACCATCCGTCACGGCGTTCACGGTGAGGTCATAGACCCGGTGCGAGTCCCTGTCCCACTCGTAGACAACGGGAATGTCGCGGAAGACGCCGTGATGCGGCTGCGTTCCAAAGTCCACCCGCAGCGTTTCGCGGACGGCCATCGTGGCGTCCTGGTGGACGCTGATCTCGACGTCGAAGGTGTGGATGGTCCAGCCCTCGTCGGCGGCGGTGGGCACTGCCCATAACGTCACCAGTGTCGCCGCGAGAAGTGCCGCTGGCAACCAGATCGCGCGACGGCCGGCGCGTCTCAATCCCGGCGTCGCCGGAATGGCCGCCGACGTGTTTCCCGCTGTCGGTGCGGGAGGTAGGAGCGATCGCCAATCCATTCGGCCGGCGGGATCACCAGCGCCCGGGCGAGACCGTTGATCGGCGAGGCGTAGGTGGACCGAAGCCTGGCAAAGATGGTCCAGGCGGCATCGGCGGGTTTGCAATGATATCCGGCTTTCCGCAATCGCTCCCACGCCTCGTCGAATTCGAAGCGCTCGATGACGGGGGTGTCGGATCGTGGCGTCCAGCGGCGGAAGTACCAGGAGAGGTCCTCCACCAGATGGTTGCCGACGCGGTACATCAACTTCGCCGGGCCCTCCGACTTGTCATCGACCGTACTCATCACCAGGACCGCTGCGTCCATTACGGCACCGAACGAGTTGAGCCACGCTTCATTGTCGTGACTCGATCGAAAGAACACCAGCATGGGGTATGCGAGGTGGCTCTCGAGCACCGCCGCCGCCCACTGGCGCCAGTCGTCAAACGTCTTGACCAGCTCCTCCGGCATCCCGTGCGAAGAGGCCGTCTCCAACATCTGCACCCCTGAAGGCGGCGCGCCCGCAAACGCATCCAGCGTCACGACCAATTCCTCGCGCCGCTGGAAGGATTCATAGAGCGAGAAGAGCAGCGTGATGGCGAGCGCCCCCAGGATGACGCCGGTCGCGCTCTCGGCGACGGTCGCCAGCCGGGCCGGTACGCCTTCAGGAACGAAGTCGCCGTAGCTGAGCGGCACCAGCGTCGTCGCCGAAAAATACAGTGAGGTGCCAAAGTTGTCTGGGACGGGACGCATCTCGTCGCGGACGCCGTCGACGATTAACCCGTAGGCCAGCACCAGCGCCAGTCCCCAGGCGACGAAGATGACCAGCACGCCGACCGGCCCGTAGGTGGCCAGCCAGCGCTCGCGCCGGGGAATCGACTCCATCCGGTTGCCGACCCATCGCCAGATCCAGTAGAGCCCACGGACCAGGTAGCGCACGGTGGCCAGCTTGTTGATTGCCGGACGCGGGAGGACCACCGACTGAAAGATGTCATACAGAATGACGAGGAGGAGGGCGACGCCGGCGGCGATCTCCCCCCAGTGGAGCACGGTCGCAACGAGCATGGGCTCAACAATATCCCTCCCCCCGCTTGTGGAGGAGGCCAGTGTCAGGGTGATACGATTCGCGCCCGGGGATCGTTTAGAAGAGGGAATGGCCGCCACCTCGCTTCGAGGAGCGCCGACTACGCGACTGAGCTTCGGCCGGCTCGCCGCGATCAATGCCTTCTGGTTCGGCGGCGGTGCCCACTGGCAACCGATTTACATCGCTCTCATCCCGGTTGGCGCCACCCTCATCGCTGGCCGTGATGCCGATCTCCTAATCGGTCGAGTGACGGCCGCCGGCGGTGTCTTTGCGCTGCTCACGCCCATCCTCGTCGGGTGGTTGAGCGACCGGACCGTGACACGCTGGGGACGCCGCCGGGGCTGGATGGTGGCCGGCACGGTCCTGAACATCATCGGCCTTGGATTGCTGGCGCTGTCCGCGAGCCAGCTCACCTTCATCGCCGCCTACCTCCTCGTGCAGTTGAGCAACAACGCCGCGGGCGCCGCCTACACCGGTGTCATCCCGGACGTCGTTCGCGCCGAGGATCGGGGCCGCGCGTCCGGCTTGCTCGGCACCATGAACCAGCTCGGCACCGTGGTCGGTGTCGGCCTGGTGGGTTTGACCTTCAAGTTCTACGGCGACACTCGCGCCGGGTTACTCGCAGGCTACGGCGTGGTTGCCGTGATCATGGCCATCACGCTGCTCATCACCGTGATCGCCGTCAAGGAACCGAGCCGCCCCCCACCCCGACTCTCGCCCACAAAGCGGCAGGCAGTCTTGCCCTTAGCGGCGATCGTTTGTGGAGCAGCTTTTCTGGTCGCGCTCATTGCCCTGTTCGCGATCCTTCTCGCCTCGCTTGGCGCCTGGCTCTGGCCGGCCGTCGCGGTCTTCATTGCGAGCGGCATCATCACGGTGCTCGCGGCGCGGCGGCTTCCGGCATTGATGGCCTTCTTCCAGGCGTTCCGGTCCAACGACTTTTTCTGGACGTTCGCGACTCGCGCATTGGTGACGCTGGGCATCTTCTCGATCCTCCCCTTCATGGAGCTCTACTTCCGCGACGTCGTGCGCACGCCCGACGCCGGCGCGGCCAGTGCCTTCTGGCTGCTGGCGGTGATCGCGGGCGCGATCATCCCATCGATGATCGGCGGCATACTCTCCGACCGGACGGGCCGGCGCAAGCTATTCGTCTACATCTCGAGTGCGATGCAGGCTGTTGTCGTTTCCGTCCTGCTCTTCGGTCTCATTCGCTCGCTCACTCTTCTCTACGTCCTCAGCATCCTCTACGGCATCGGCTACGGCGCCTACTACGCCGTCGACTGGGCGCTCGCCTGCGACGTGCTTCCTAATCGCGAGGAGGCGGCCGGACGAGACATGGCGCTGTGGCACGTGTCGTTCACCCTGCCCCAGGTGCTCGCGCCCGCGATCCTCGCTGGGTTCCTTCACTTCTTGAACGAGCCGGGCCACCTGTTGCTCGGCGTCTCGAGTGGGCATGACCTCGGTTTTCGCTTCATCTTCGGGAGCGCCGCGCTGTGGTTCATCCTCGGGACCGTGATGGTGAGCCGTATCCGCGGCGTCCGCTAGCGTCCAAACGGACGCCCGCCGTAGGCCGAACGGCCTAACAGGCCGCCGCCCTCGACATGGATGATGTCGTGACATGAATTCCCCCAACGGCGTGGCGCGGATCCTGCTCATCGCGGAAGATCCCGACGGTGGGCTGCCCTATCGGGATGCGCTGGCCGACGGCGGGTACCAGGTCATCCAGGCGGAAAGCTTCATCGAGTCGTTCGACAGCGCGATGATCGACCCGGACGTCATCGTCCTCTGGGGGCTGGCGATGTTCGCCTACCCGGCGCAGAACGCCCAGGTGCTCAGGATTCCGGCCGCAATGACACCGGCCGAACTCGTCGTCGAGGTGCACCGTCGCGTCGCGCTGCGCGCGGCCCTCGAGGCTACCATCACGCAGGCTGCCTGATAGGCTGGCGTCGAGGGCTGCGCCCTCTTTCGAAGCCAAAGGGAGGTTGGCGATCGATCTACCGAAGCATCCGGTTGTGCACGGCCAGTGACCATGACTGCTCCCAAAAATGTGCGCATCAGCCGTCGCGAGGGGTTCAATGCCGCCCACCAGTTGCGGGATGCGTCGCTCAGCGAGGATGAAAACCGCCGCCTCTACGGCAAGTGCGTCAACCTCCACGGCCACAATTACGCCGTGGAGGTCGTCGTCAGCGGTGCGATCGATCCCAGCACCGGATATGTGATGGATCTGAAGCGCCTCTCGGACCTGGTGACCGCCGAGATCATTCAGCACGTCGACCACCGCAACCTCAACACCGACGTGGCCTGGCTGCACGGGCAGATCCCGACCGCGGAAAACCTGGCGCTGGCCTTCTGGGGGCGCTTGCGGCCGCACCTTCCGCAGGGGTCGCTGCGGCGAGTCCGAGTCCACGAAACCGAGAAGAATTGGGCCGAGTGCAGCGGTGATGGCTGAAGTGGTCGGGCAGGCCGTTAGCGCCGTCCCGCTGGTGGAGCGCTACTCCACGGCCGACCTGCGCGTCTTCTCCACCGAAGAGTCCGCTCGTTTCCTTGACCGCACCATCGCCGATCCTCAACGCGACGCCACGTTAGCCTGGGAGCTCCTCTACCGGCTCGAGCCCGAGCTCTACGAGCGGCTGGTTGCCGCCGAGCCCCTTCATCCCGGCATCCTCGAATGGCTCCCGCCGCACGTGACCCGCATCATCGAGGTGGGCGCGGGAACCGGGCGGCTCACCGTCGAGTTGGTCGCCCGTTGCGACCAGCTGACCGCCGTCGAGCCGGCCGCTACGCTGCGAGAACGGCTGCGTGCCAGGCTGGCACCGGTGACAAACACCCGGATCATCAGCGGATTCTTCGATGCCCTTCCCCTTCCTGACCGATCGGCCGAGCTGGTCATCGCCTGTTCCGCGCTCACGCCCGAGCCGGCCCACGGCGGCGATCGTGGACTCGCTGAGATGGAGCGTGTCTGCGCGGCTGGTGGGATGGTGGTGATCGTCTGGCCGAACCATCCGGAGTGGCTGGCTGCGCACGGCTATCGGTATCTCGCGTTTCCCGGTCCGATGACGATGGACTTCGCCAGTCCGACCGAGGCGGTCCAGCTGGCCGCCATCTTCTATCCGCCCGCCGTCGCGGAGATCAGGGCGCGCGACCAGCGCCAGGTCCCCTACGACGTCCTTGGGATCAACCCACCCTGCGACCTCGCCTACCGCACCATCCCGTGATGCGCATCGCCATCGTGGCGCCGCTCGTGACAGCCATCCGGGAGCCACAGCTCGGCGGTTCGCAGGCAATCGTGGCCGACCTCGCCACCGGCTTGCACGCCCGTGGCCATGAGGTTCACGTTTATGCTGCGTCCGGTTCCGAGATTCCCGGCGTCACTATCGTCGATTCAGGGGTCGACGCCTCCTCCCTTGCCGGCCTCCTCTACCGTCACGGCCGCTCGCCGGCGGCCGATGCGCGTGCCGCCGACCACGCCTTCGCGACCGTCTACGCCTCGATTCGCCGCGGGTCCTACGACGTCGTGCACAACCACGCCTTCGACCCGCCCGCGATACGCCTGGCCTCTTCCCTGCTGGCGCCTGTGGTGCACACGCTGCATCTGCCTCCCGACCCGGTGATGGCCAGCGCCCTGGCCGAGAGCCGCGGATCGGAGAATCCGCCCATCATCGCCACCGTATCCGCCTCGGCGGCGCGCGCCTGGCGCGCCCTGGCATCGCTCGATGTGATCCTGCCCGACGGGGTGCCGGTCGACCGGATCCCGTGGTCAAACACGGGCGGAAACGGCGTCATCTTTGCCGGCCGATTCAGTCCGGAAAAAGGGGCCGAAGATGCCATCGCCATCGCGCGCGAGGCGGGCGTCCGGATCGACCTCTACGGCGAGCCCTACGACCCCGACTACGCGGATGCCCACGTCTTCTCACACAAAGGAGAGGCCGGCGTGTCCATCCACGGCGGGCTGATCCGATCCGAGTTGTGGCAGCGGATGGCCGATGCCAGCGCGGTTCTCTGTCCGGCGAAGTGGGACGAGCCGTTTGGCATGATCGCCGCCGAGGCACAGGCGGCCGGCACACCGGTCGTTGCCTACCGCCGCGGTGCGCTGCCGGAAATCATCATCGACGGCCAGACTGGCTTCCTCACTCCGCCGGACGATATCGCCGGCGCGGCGCGGGCGCTCAAGGCGGTCAGCCGCATCGGGCGTTCGGGGTGTCGGAAACATGCGGTCGCCGACCTCAGCCTCGACGCGAGCGTTGTGGCCCACGACGGGGCATCGGACGCGCCACCGCGGAAGCGATCGCCCGCGCCGGTGCCCATGTCGTGCTGGCGGCGCGCACCCAGGCGCAACTGGAGGCGGTCAGTGAGGCGATCCACAAGAACGGCGGCGCGGCAACGATCGCGACCGTGGACGTTGGCGACAGCGGCGACGTCGACCGGCTCTATGCCATCGCCGCCCGCGCGGGCACGCCGACGGCATTGGTCTGTGCCGCGGCCGTTCTGCACAAGGCCGCCTTCGAGGCGACCACCCCGCAAGCGTGGGAGGAAACGCTCCGGATCAATCTCACCGGCACCTTCCTCTGCTGCCGCGCCGCCATCGGACCGATGCGCCGCGCCGGCGGTGGTCGGATTGTGAATCTGGCATCCCTCTCGGGCATCTACGCGACGGAAAAATTCCCCGGCCTGGCTGCCTACAACGTTTCGAAGTACGGTGTCGTCGGATTGACTGAGGCGATCGCCGTGGAGGGCCGACCATACGACATCACCGCGCTCTGCATCAGTCCGGGAGCAGTTGACACCGAGATGCTGCGGCGCGCGAACCCGCAACTGAAGCCGGGCCTGACACCGGCGCGCGTCGCGGACCTGATCGTCAGCTTGCTCGACGGTGCGATCACTCCGGCGAGCGGGGCTAACATCCCGCTCTTCTCTAACGCTTGACCCTCCCTCCCTCGCGCGCGGTGGGTCGGGGTGGGGGCCTATCGCCGGAGCAGACCGGCGAACGCGGCGAGCAGCGCGCGCGACCGCTGCTGCTGCTCGTCGAGGTACATTCGCAGCTCGTCGCGGACCTCGTCCGCCGACCGCTTCCAGTCCCGGCTGAGCGTGGGCTCGGCGACCCGCAACCAGGCCTCGACCCCCAGGGCATCCACCTCAAAATGAAACTGCACCCCCCACGCGGTGCGGCCGAGACGGAAGGCCTGATGGGGCACGTCATCGCCGGTCGCCAACAGTTCGGCGCCGGCGGGGAGATCGAAGGTGTCCTCGTGCCACTGGAAGACTCGGTCACCGGTCTGGAACGCGCTCAACAAGGTGTCGCCCCGTCCCGCAGCGGTGAGGCGCAGGGTCTTGAAACCGAGCTCGCGGACCGGCGCCCGGTAGACCCGGGCATCGAGGGCGCGGGCCAGCATTTGGGCGCCCAGGCAGATACCCAGCACCGGTAACCCGGCCTCCACTGCTCGTCGCATCAGATCTCGTTGGGCGAGCAAATAGGGATGCTGTTCGGTCTCGTCAACATTCATCTCCCCGCCGAAGACGATGAGGCCGCCGATCTCCTCCAGCGCCGGCCACCGCACGCCCGTGTCGAAGGCATTCAGGCACGCGAAGCGGACGCCAGCCTCGGCAAGGCTTCCAGGCGTAATCCCAAGGGTGTCGTCCCGATCGTTCCGGACGCAAAGCACAGGGTTCATCGGCCTCGTCGGATGATAGAGGTGTGGATTACGGACTGGATCTAGCCCAGAACTTTCAACCCGATTTGCTCAGGGACGAGAAGGTGGTGTGGGCCGGGCAGCCTGACCCGCGCTTTCGGTTCAGCGGCGGCGACATCTTCCTCGTGCCGTTCAGCCTCCTCTGGGCTGGCTTTGCCCTGTTTTGGGAGGCGAGCGTGCTCGGATTTCTCGGCGAAGAAGCGGCGGACCTTCTACGCCCTTACCAACCAGCGTGTGCTGATTCTGACCACACTCCGGTCCCGCCGGCTACAAGCGCTCTTCCTCAATCAGCTTCCCGTCGTCAACAAGGCGGTCCAGGGTAACGGTGTCGGGACGCTGGAATTCGGATTTTCGCCGAGCTGGAGCGCGGCCTACGCGAACAGCGGCATGGAGCTCTTCGCCGGCCGGTCTGCGTCGCTGGCGCCCGCCTTCTATGACCTAGCCGATGTGGACGGCGTTTATCGGCTCGTGATGCGCCTGAAGACTGACCTCGGACAAACCGCTTGACCGCGCCCCAAATACCCAGACCTACACGCGCTGCGGGCTTGGTGGAGGGCCGTTTCATCCGAGTACGGCCTCTGCAAGCCGATCGATCGTGGCGAGGTCGTGGTTCTGATTGAGGACGAAGACCACGGTCGTTGCGCCGTAAGAGGCGAGTCGATCCGCGAAATCTCGTGCTGCCGCTGGCTCGAGGTTGTCGGCGAAAATCTGGACGTGACGCAGCAGCGGGCGCGTGCGTCCGAGCTGCTCACAGAGATCGGTAATTTTCTTCGCCCGCTCGCGATACTCTTGCGCGTCCTCAACCACGGCGTTCCAGCCGTCCGCGTACCGCACGGCCGTCTCGAGTAGCCGGGGACTGACTCCACCCACGATCATCAGAGGTGGCTCGATGCCGAGCGGTCCCAACGATGCGGCGTGCAGGTCGAGCAGGGGATCGGTCACCGTCTCGCCTCGCCAAAGCTGAGGCAGTGTCCGCAAGCAGCCATCGAGGCGCGCCAGTCGGTCGGCAAGGGGCGGGAAGGCAATGCCGAGAGCCTGGTGATCGAAGCGAGCCAACCCATACGAGCCGGCGCCCAGTCCAACCTCGAGCCGCCCCCCGCTCGCCGCCTGGGCGACGGCGAGTTGTGCGGCCAGCAGGAATGGG
>VBFX01000366.1 GCA_005889395.1 Chloroflexota bacterium | reverse complement strand
TGCTGTTGCGAAATTCCATCGTATAGTTGACCTCGCTCACGACCAGGCCGTCCGGATGCTCGAGCAGATCGATCGCCAGCACACCGCCGCCGACGGCGCGGGCCGCGGCGCGGGAGAGGCGGTCGATCTCCGGCGTCACCGGGCAATTCCGCGCCTGGCCGCCGCGGGCGGTGTTCGTGATCCAGTGCGGCGACTCGCGGTAGATCGCGCCGATCGTCTCATCACCGACCACGAAGCTGCGGATGTCACGCGACGGTTTGTCGACGTACTCCT
>VBFX01000365.1 GCA_005889395.1 Chloroflexota bacterium | reverse complement strand
CCGGCTTCCATGAAGGTCTGGATATAGCCGCGTGCCAGCGCCTCCATGTAGATCTGCTTGGAGGCGGGGACGACGATGGTTCGGGTGCGCGGGCTCACCTGGCGGCCCTTGAAATAGCCGGCCACGATCGCCAGGTCCTCGATGCGCCCGTTGGCGCAGCTGCCCACGAAGACCTCGTCGAGCGCGGTGCCGGCAACCGCGCTCAGGTCCTGGACGTTGTCGATCGCCGGTGGGCAGGCGATCTGCGGTTCCAGCATCTGCGCGTCGACCTCGATAAGGCTGCGATACACGGGCGTGACTGGGTGCAGGTCGAACACCTCCGCATCGCCGAGATAGGCACGAGTGTGCTCGTCCGGCTCGCACAGCCCGGCCTTGCCGCCGAAGTCTACCGTCAGATTGGCGAGTGTGAGGCGTTCGTCCACGCTCATGGCCTCGACCGCCTCACCTCCCCACTCCACCGCCAGGTAATAGGCGCCCTCTGCGCCCAGCATGCGAATCACCTTGAGCGCGAGGTCTTTGGGAAAGATGCCGGGCGGCAGCGAGCCGCGCAGGTTGATGCGGATCGTTTCCGGCACGCGGAACCAGGTCTTGCCGGTGGCGAAGGTTACCGCGATGTCCGTGGACCCGAAGCCCGCTGCGAAGCAGCCGAGGGCGCCATAGGTGGTGCTGTGCGAGTCGGCTCCGACCACGATGCCGCCCGGCCGGATGAACCCCTTCTCCACCATCAGCTGGTGGCAGATGCCTTCCTGGAAGACATGGGTGACGCCGAACTCGTCGGCAAAGTCTCGGACGATCTTGTGCAGGCCCGCCGACGCCACGGTGTTCGCCGGCAGGATGTGATCAAAAACCATGATGACGCGTTCCGGGTCCCAGAGCGGGACGTCGAGCTTGCGAAAGGCTTCGATCGCCAGCGGACCGGTGACGTCGTGCGCCATCGCGTAATCGACCGGCGCGACCACGATCTCGCCGGCGTGGACCTCCCGTCCGAGCCGTCGTGTGAAGATCTCTTCAGTCAGTGTTCCCATTGTTTGCTCCTAAGCCGGGATTGAGCCGCGCAACAGATCGTCGAGCTCCTCGTTGCTGAGGGGTCCCGCGTCCGCCCGTCGCTTGACCTCGGCGGTCATGGCCCGTAGTTCCCGGTCGGTCAGTGTCAACCCGAGCGTAGAGGCGCGGCTCGCGATCGCGTGGCGGCCGGTCAACCGATGGCCCGCCATGACGGTGCGCTCCCGTCCGAAACGCGCCGGGTCGAAG
>VBFX01000081.1 GCA_005889395.1 Chloroflexota bacterium | reverse complement strand
ACCTGGTCGAGTATGCGATCACGGGGCAGGACCTGGTTCGGATGCATCATCAGCAGGCGCAGCAGGTCGAACTCGCGAGCCGATAGGTCGATGGCGCGGCCATCGCGACGAACTTCTCGGGTGGCGTCATCCATCGTGACGTCCTGGACCTGGAGTTGCGGACCGGCAGTTGGATTGCGCCGGCGCATGACCGCCCGAATGCGCGCCAGCAGTTCACCAAAGTCGAACGGCTTGACCAGGTAATCGTCGGCCCCCACCTCGAGGCCTTTGATCCGATCCTGCACCTCGTCCTTGGCCGAGAGGATGATCACACCGGTGTCCTTGTTACCACGAATGGCCTCAGCGACCGCCAGGCCGTCCAGCTTCGGCATCATGATGTCGAGCACGACCACGTGCGGCCTGAACTCACTGATCAGCCGCAAGGCCGCCTGCCCATCAGGCGCGGTCTGCACCAGGAAACCCTCGTATTGCAAGCCGAGACGGATGAAATCGACGATGCTCCGTTCGTCGTCGACGACCAGCACCCGCGGGCTGCGAGAGGCCGTCGGCTCGGGGGCGGCTTCTGCCATTTCGAGTCCCAATATAACGGCACTTTTGGCGAAATCCCATCTTGTCGGCGGCTTCTCAGCCGCCTCTCAGTAAGCTCTTGCGGTGCAGCCGGCTGACCCACCACAGCGCCCACGGGTAGGTCGCCGGCACTCCTGGCTCGTCCCGTCGCTGGTCGGCGGCTACCTGGCCGTCGTCACGCTCTTCATGGTCTTCGTCCTCCACATATCGGTCTCTCCCGAGCGGTTCCTGCTGCTGATGCTGATCGCGGCGCTGGTCCTCGGCCGGGCCCGGCTCTTCCTCGCTGACTGGATCCCCTTCCTGGTGCTCTTTCTGTCGTACGAGTACTTGCGCGGCCTCGGGGGCAAGCTCGGGATGCCCATCCACGACGTCACGTCGCTTGAGCGCCTCATCAGCTTCGGGCAGGTACCGACCCTGGTCTTGCAGCAGGCCTTCTACCACGCCGGCCAGCTGAGCTGGTATGACGTGGCGGCCACGATGTTCTACTTCCTGCACTTCGCATTTCCTCTCGGACTCGGCTACCTCTTCTGGGTCGTGGACCGGCGGACATTCTTGCGATTCTCACGGGCGCTGATCGCGATGTCCTTCGCCGCTTTTCTCTTTTACTTGCTTCTGCCGGTCGCTCCACCGTGGAAGGTCCTTCCCAGCGTGGTGAAAATCATCGATCACACGCTGCCGAGCTTCACCGACATCCCCGGCCTCCCGGTGCCGGCCACGGTCTACCATTGGCTGACGCCCAACCAGTATGCGGCCATGCCGTCGCTGCATGCGGCCTACCCCTTGCTCGGTACGCTCTTCGCCTTACGCCTCTGGGGTCGCCGGGCCTGGCCGGCGCTCGTCTACACCGCCGGCGTCTGGCTGAGCATCGTCTATCTCGGCGAGCACTACGTCGTCGACATCATCGGCGGCGTGGTCTTTGTGCTCGCCGTCTTCTTCGGCGAGGACTGGTTCACCCGGTTCTGGGCACAGCGGCCATCGCACGATGCAGACGCGGAGCTGGTTACGAGCGCCAGATCTTCTTCATGATCGCGCGGGCCAGCTTATCGGGATCGTGGTGGGTCGAGACCCGCGGGTTCACGACATCGACCAGCACGGCGTGGATGCTGCGCTTGCTCACCGTGGCGGGATCGTAGACCACACGCCTGATGCCCGCCGCCTGCGCCGACGGCGGCAGCGTGAAGTTGTTGTTGCTGTTGACGACGACGAAATCGAAAATATTCGCGCCCAGGTGGCGTTCGATGGCCTCGAGATGGTCGCTGACCCGGAAGGCGTCCGTCTCGCCCGGCTGGGTCGCGACATTGCAGACGAAGACCTTCATCGCCGGCGAGGCCTTGAGCGCCTCGGCCATGCCGTCGACCACCAGGTTGGGAAGGATACTCGTGTAGAGACTGCCCGGGCCGACGATGATCATCTCGGCGTTGAGGATGGCTTCCTCCGCCTCCGGGTTGATGGTGGGCTCCGGCTCGAGGAAAACCCGCTTGATGGCGGTCGCCACCGCGCCGTTACCCTCGCCATCGCCGTTGGCGTGGGGGATGCTCGACTCCCCAATGCGGGTCTGGCCGTCGGCCATCTCGGCGATCAGCGTGACGTCACGCAACGTCGATGGCACGATCTGCCCGCGGACGGCGAGAACCCGGCCGGACTCACGAATGGCGTGCTCGAAGTCTCCGGTGATCTCGGCCATCGCCATGATGAACAGGTTCCCGAAAGAATGCCCGTTCAGGCTGCCTTCCTTGAAGCGGTGCTGGAAGAGCGTGGTCATCAGTGGCTCGACATCGGCCAGCGCTGTGATGCACTGCCGGAAGTCACCTGGGGGGAGGATGCGGTACTCGGCTCGCAGCTTGCCCGAGCTGCCGCCGTCATCGGCCACCGTCACGATCGCCGTCAGGTTGCCCGTGTACTTCTTCAGACCCCGAAGCATGGTCGAGAGACCCGTGCCGCCTCCCAGGGCAACCACCCGAGGCCCTTTCTGTAGGAAACGGTAGTTGTAAATGATCTCGGATAGCGCCCGGTCCCGCCCGGGCAGGAAGGGGCCCAGAACTGACTGGGTCAGCTTATACAGGGCGTACAGGATGATGCTTAGGCCCAGCGCACCAAAGAGCGCTCCCCTGACGTAGCGGTTCATGAATTGGAGGGTCAGGTAGAAAAAGATGTGAGGAAGGGACACCCCAGAGCGGTAGACATTCGCCAGGGCGTAGCCAATCCCAAGGCTGACCAGCACCATCCCGGCCATCAGGAGGACCAGCCACCGCTTGACATGGAGGCCGGGGGTGAACCAGCGCACCACCCGGGGGTTCATACGTATGGGGGCCACCGGCGCCCCAAGCTTAGCACAGGATTTTTGAACTCAAAGTCGGCCCATTTCGTAACGTCTTAAAGACCCTATCCGGGTCCCCCGAGCCGGGCATATAATCGACCCAGATGGCGATCAAGGCGGAGGGCGTCACTCGCGCCACCGAGGCCCGGCGCAAAGAGCAGGCACAGTACTGGGTCTACCTGGACGGCGAGTTCAAGCGGTACGGCGACGCCCGCCTCGGTTTGATGACGCACGCCCTGCACTACGGCACCGGGGTTTTCGAAGGCATCCGGGGTTACTGGAGCCCGGAGCACGAGCAACTGTTCGTGCTCAAACTTCGCGAGCACTATCGCCGCATGCAGAATTCGGTCAAGGTCCTGAAACTCAAGATCCCGATCACCCTGGATGAGCTCGCCAGCACGACGATCGAGCTCATCCGGCGGAACAACTTCCGCCAGGACGTGTACATCCGACCCCTTGCCTTCAAGAGCTCCGAAGAGATCGGCGTGCGGCTGCACAATCTCAAAGATTCGTTTGCCATCTACGTGACGCCCTTCGGCAATTACGTCGACATCGAGCGGGGCATCCGCTGCATGGTGTCGAGCTGGCGGCGCGTCGACGACAATGCGGCGCCGGCCAGGGCCAAGATCACTGGCATTTACGTCAATTCGGCACTGGCCAAAACGGAGGCCCAGGAAAACGGCTTCGACGAGGCGATCATGCTGACCCACGAGGGGCATGTGTGCGAAGGCAGCGCCGAGAATATCTTCATGATTCGCGATGGCAAGGTGTTTACGCCCCCCACGTCAGACAACATCCTGGAGGGCCTCACCCGGCTCGCCATGATCGAGCTGCTGCGCGCCGAGCTGGACCTTGACGTCGTCGAGCGCTCCATCGATCGCTCCGAGCTCTACGTTGCCGACGAGATCTTCCTGTGCGGCACCGGCGCCCAGATTTCGCCTGTAGTCGACGTCGACCGCAGGCCCATCGGCGATGGCCAGGTCGGGCCGGTCGTCGAGCGGCTGCAGAAACTGTACTTCGAGATCGTGCGCGGCCGAAACACCAAGTACCGCTCCTGGCTCACTCCCGTCTACTGACGGCCGCCGCACACATGCCCGCGATGCGCTGATGCGCGTCGTTATCGCGCCCAACGCCTTCAAGGGCTCGTTATCGGCACTGGACGCTGCGGAGGCGATTGCCGAAGGCGTTCGCGTCGCCGCGCCCGACGCGGACCTCGTGCTGGTGCCAATTGCCGATGGGGGCGACGGCACCGTCGACGCGCTCGTCGCCGCCACGCATGGCGAGCGACGGACCCTCCAGGTGCGCGGCCCGTTGGGCGATCCGGTGGACGCCGGCTACGGCGTGATCGACACCGGATCGACTGCCGTGATCGAGATGGCAAAGGCCGCGGGGCTGGCCCTCGTGCCGCCGGCGAAACGCGACCCCCGGATCACGACCACCTACGGCGTCGGCGAGCTGTTGCAGCGCGCCTACGACGAGGGGGCCCGCCATTTCATCGTCGGCATCGGCGGCAGCGCCACCAACGACGGCGGTGCCGGCATGGCGCAGGCGCTCGGGTACCACCTCCTCGACGAAAACGGGCACGAGCTCCCCCCCGGCGGCCTCGCGCTCAAACGGCTGGCGCGGATCCACGTCGGCGGCGTCCACGCGAACTGGAAAGAGGCCGGTGTCGATGTCGCCTGCGACGTCACGAACCCGCTGACGGGTCCGAGTGGCGCGAGCGCGGTCTACGGCCCTCAGAAGGGCGCTACGCCGGAGATAGTCGCCGAGCTCGACATCGCGCTCAAACACTTTGCCGAGATCATTCGACGTGACCTCGGCGTCGATGTCGACCAACTACCGGGGGCCGGCGCCGCCGGTGGCCTCGGCGCCGGGCTCGTTGCGTTCACCGGCGCGCGGCTGCGGCCCGGTGCCGAAATGGTGATGGAGGCGCTGCGGCTTGACGAGCGGCTGGCCGGCGCCGGGCTCGTCATCACCGGCGAGGGACGCATCGATTCGCAAACCGCGCGCTTCGGTAAGGGCCCTGCTGCCGTCGCCCGGCACGCCCGCCAGGCAGGCATTCCGGTGGTCGCCATAGGCGGCAGCATCGCCGACGAAACCGAGCTGCGCCTGCTGTTCGATGGGCTGGAAGCGACCGTGGTCGAGCCCTGCCCGCTCGATGAGGCGATCGGCCAGGCGCGGCCCCTGTTGGTGGCCGCATCGACCCGCGTGATGGGGCTGCTCCTGGCCGGCCGCCGTCTGGCCGCAGCGCACCTCGGCGGGTAACATCGGCCTGTGGCGCACCGGCACGATGACGAGTACGTCCACCGCCATGAGTTCGGCCAGGACGCGCATGCCCACCGCCTGGTGGAAGTCATCGAGCACGCACACGGTGGACCTGGTGACGAGCCCCATGGCCACACCCACATCGTCATGACCGACCGGTCCGAGCGCTCCAGGGGCGCTGAGCACCGGCACCGCCTGCGAGAGCCGTTCGAGCACGATCACGGCGCGGAGTCTGGGCAGCACCGCCATCGCCTCGGCGATCTTCAGCACGAGGTCGCCGACCGCCACTGGCACCCGGTGGAAATTACGGAAATCGAGCTGGTGATCGAGCCGGACCGGCCGAAGCGCGGGAAGAAAACCCGAGATTACTGAAGGTCGAACTCGTTGCCTTCGGGATCGAACATATTGACGAAGTACTCGCCCCGTTCCTCAATCGCGCGTGACCGGCGAGCGCCCAGTCGTTCCAGCCGGTCGACCTCGGCGTCGACCCGGCCTCGCCGTTGATCGTGGGGCGCATCTCTTGGTCCGCCGACGTTCAGGTCGAGATGGACCCGGTTCTTGACGACCTTCCCCTCCGGGACCCGCTGAAAATAGATGCGCGGGCCGGCCCCATCCGGATCGACGATGGCGCTGGCAGAGTTCCACTCCTGCTCGGGGATCCCCTGCGCCTTCAAAAAGTCCGGCCATGAGGCAAAACCCGATGGTGGATCTTGTTTCTTGTAATGCAAGGCCGCGGCCCAGAAGGTGGCGAGTTTATCCGGGTCTGCGCAGTCGAACACAATCTGCACGCCGGTGGCCACGGGCTGAATATAACTAGTGCTTGCGGTAGCCGCCCTGGACGCGCCCGTCCATGAAGGAGATCTTCGGATGGCGTACCTTCGAGGTGAGGCGCCGGGTCATGACGGCGGTGTTGAGCTGCACCACCACGTCGTTGCGCTGTAGGTGCGGTGGGTTCGGGTACCGTTCCGAACAGGCCGGGCAGGAATCGAGGTGTTGGGCGACCATCTTGCGCTGCTCGCGCCTGAGCGTGCCCG
>VBFX01000080.1 GCA_005889395.1 Chloroflexota bacterium | reverse complement strand
CGAGATAGTCCGCCCAGTTGCCCTGCCGCCGCGTGGGCAAGGTGTCGAGCTCGACGTTCGCCTGGTATCGATCGCTGCGCAGGGCGATGCGAGGGTCGCGCCGCAGCCGCAGCGCGACGGCGATGTGCCGATCGATGGCGGCGGGCAGCACGAAGCCCTCGTTGTAGTCGGTGTGCTCGCCGATGATATTGATCCGCCCGGGGGCAACGGCCACGGCGCCCGGCGGATAACCAAACGCCTGCCGGAATCCGGATCGGGCGCGTTCATCGAGCTGGTGCTGCGCGCTCATGACGGGCGGCCCATCTGGGCGAAGAGCCAGTCCAGCGCCTCCGTGGCGTTTTCGGCGATCGGCAGCTCCGGCTCGCTGCGATTCTCCCGGTCGAAACGCCAGGTCTTGATGCCGATCGTGGGCCGTCGGTTGCGCAGCGCGAGGGCGATCTCGGACAGCGTGCCCAGGCCGCCGCCGAGAGCGACGACGCCATCGGCCGTCCGGGCGAGGATCGCGTTGCGGGCATGCCCAAGCCCCGTTGCAATTGCGATATCGATATATTCGTTCGCGTCGTCGGGATCTTCACCTGGCAGGAGCCCGATCGTCAAGCCACCCGCGGCCCGGGCGCCGCGAGCCGCGTGCTCCATGACGCCGGTGAGCCCGCCACAGACCAGGACGGCATTTCGCTCGACAATGCCGCGGCCCAACTCGAAGGCCAGATCGGCGAGTGACGTCTGGGGGTCTGATTCACCACAGACCGCAACCAGGCGCCGTCGAGGGCTCAACGACTACGAACTATATAGCTAGATGGTGCGTAACGGAATGACGCTTGCCTGCTTGAAGTTGCGGATGCTGACCTGGGCCGCGAGGTGCGATGCCACGTCACGATAGACGGCGGCCAGTGGCGAGTCCGGTTCGTGGACCATCAATGGCACGCCCGGGCCGCCACCCTCGCGGATGCGCCGGTCGAGGGGGATCTCGCCCAAAAACGGGATATTCATTCTTTCGGCGAGGGCTTTCGCTCCGCCGTGGCCGAAAATATCCTCGCGCTGGCCGCAGTGCGGGCAGACGAAATAGCTCATGTTCTCGACGAGGCCCAGGTTCGGGACTTTGAGCGTATTGAACATCTGGATCGCGCGGCCGACGTCGGCCGTCGAGACATCCTGGGGCGTCGAGACGACGACCGCCCCGGTCATCGGGATGCTCTGCGACATGGTGAGCTGCACGTCGCCTGTCCCGGGCGGCAGGTCGACCACGAGATAGTCCAGCTCGCCCCAGTTGACGTCAAAGAGAAATTGCTTGACGGCACCGGAGAGCATCGGCCCGCGCCAGATGGCCGGCTTGTCGGGTTCGATGAAAAACGCAATCGAGATAATTTTCACGCCATAACGCTGGATTGGGATGATCTTTTCGTTCTCGGCATAGGGCTTCTCGTGTTCGGCGCCGAGAAGAATCGGCACGTTGGGGCCGTAGACGTCGGCATCGAGCACCCCGACGCGCGCGCCGAGCTGGGAGAGGGCCAGGGCGATGTTCACGGCGCAGGTCGACTTGCCGACGCCGCCCTTCCCGGCGCCCACGGAGAGAATATTCTTGACCCCCGGCACCTGTTGCTTCTGCGGCAGGCCGCCGGTGCGCGAGACCTGCGCGTCCCACTTGATCTGCGCCTTGGGCGAGCCCGGCAGGGTCGCCAGCGCCGCGTCGATGTCGTCGTGGATCTTGTTCTTGAGCGGGCACGCCGGTGTCGTCAGCACCACACGCATGCCGATCGTCGCGGCATCGACGACCGCCACGTCCTGGATCATCTTGAGCTCCATCATCGGGCGGTGGAGCTCGGGATCCTGCACCGCGGACAGGGCCTTGAGGACGGTCTCGTTTGAGAGTTGCGTGACAGCCATCAGGACGAGTTTACCGCGTGCTGCGGATGTAGCTGAGGATGATCTCGTCGATCAGGCGCTCCACCGGCGCCAGGTCGTCGGTGAACACGATGCCGTTGGCGCGAACCTGCCGGACGCCGCCGGTCTGCAGCGCCTCGGCCGCGATCGGCTGGAGCTTCGGGTTCGTTTCGGCGCTGGCGCGGGCGGCGAATTGATCGACGGACGCGGGGCTGGAGGTCGCGTAGATCACGCTGTTCGTGAAGCGCCGGTTGGAGTCAAGGACAAAGACATTCGGAAACACGGCGTTGAGCGTCCCGCTGAGGGCGTCGACGAGCCGATTGTCCGTCGGCGTCCGGCCAACGTTGATCGCCAGGACGCCGCCAGGGTTCAAGTGCGCCTTCGCGCTCTCGAAGAACTCACGCGTTGTCAAATAGAACGGGATATACGGCTGCCGGTAGGCGTCGACCAGGATGACGTCGTACTGTCCGGCCTGGGTTGCCATCCAGTAACGCCCATCGGCGACGGTCACGTGCAGATTCGGCTCCGTCATGTCGAAGTAGCGCCGGCCGACGTCGACGATCTTCGGGTCGATCTCGACGCCGTCGATCGGCATTGGTCCGTCGATCGCCGTGAACTGCCGCGCGACGGTGCCGCCGGCAAGACCGACGAGCGCGACCCGGCTGGGAGCGCGGCCCGAGCCGAAGTAGGGGGCCAGCAGGGCATCGTCCCAGTAGCCATGGGTATATAAACTCGTCGGGTCGTAGATCGAGTGCACGGCCGAGCCTTCGTCGAGCAGCAACTGGGTCTCGGTGCCCGTACGAATGACCTGGATGTAGTTATAGGCCGACTCGGTTTCATAGACGCGGACCCCGTAGGCCGCGCCGCGGATCGCCCCACCCGACAGCAGCGCCAGCGCTACGATCACAACCGGAATCAATAGATACAAGCGGCGGCGGCCCGGCTCGTAGAGCCCGGCAGTGGAGATCGCCCCCAGCAGAAACGCCAGGACGAAAATCGTGGGACGTGTCCCGTACGTCGGGATCAGCCAGAAGACCGGCAGGAACGTCCCCAGGATGCTGCCCAGCGTCGACAGGGCGTAAACGGCGCCCGCTGCGTTGCCCGCCGTTTCCAACTCCCGGATGCGAAGCCGGATCACGAAGGGCGAGACCATGCCGAGCAGGATCACCGGCGCGGCGAACAGCACGATGACGGAGATCAGCGAGCCAAGGACCAGCCCGACGGACAGCTGCGCGAAGCCGGTCTGGGCCAGCGAAAGGATCGGTCGCGACACGATCGGGATGGCCGCGGTAAGCAGGGCAGCTGCCGCGACCAACTGAAAGAGCAGTCTCGCGTCCGGGCGGCGGTCGGCCAGGCGGCCGCCGGCGTAATACCCGATCGTCAGGTAAATCAAGATCAGACCGATCAGCGTCCCCCAAATGAACAGCGATTGTCCGAAGAACGGCGCCAGCAAGCGCGCAGCGGCAAACTCGATGCCCAGGCTCGCCAGCCCGCCGGTAAAGGCGAGCGGCAGTAAAAGCCGTTGACGCCATGACCCCGCGGGCGAAGGGAGTCGCGGCACAGGGGCCAGCTCGGATTCGATCTCGGGGCGCAAGGTCCGTTTCAGGATACGCGGGGCCGCGCGACCGCCCGTTAGCAAACGGTAACCCGCCGCCCGTTCACATGTAACAAACGGGGCCGGTGCCATACGCGAGCTCGTATTCGGGCCGTTTTAGTAAGCAGGTCTCGAATTCACATAAGGAGGACCTGAACAAACATGTTTCGACTGACATCGAAGGTGAAGATTGCGGCGGGTCTCGCGGCTGGCGCGCTCACGCTGGGTGCCGCCGGTGCCTATGCAGCCGCGAACGCAAACAACACCATTACCGTTACCCCGACGCCGATCACGCTGGGCTCGGGCGACCACACGCTGAACATCATCGGCTTCAACGGGACGACGACGCTGACGCTGCCCACCGGTGGTTTCAAGAGCGCCGGGGAATGCGTGTCATTCCTCGCGAAGAACAAGAACATCGCGCTCGCCCCGCAGGGCGGCACGACCGGTTCGGTCACGCTGTCGAAGAACTACCACGGCAAGCTGATGAGCGGCGCCAACGTCTTTTGCAAGACGCAGCTGACGACGGCCGCGAAGACTGACAAGACGGATACGACCGACACGACTTCGGCGACTGAAACGCCGGAGACCGATTCAGCAGATTCGACCGCGTCGCACGGCCATGGCCACGCCTACGGCCATAGCAAGCACGCGGCTGTCTAACGAGATATCGCGCAGAGGGCCTCCCGCTGGAGGCCCTTTTTTATTTGGCGGCGACCGGGCTCAGCAGCGGACTCGCGTAGTCGTGGTGCCAGATCAAGGTCGCCAGGTCGTGGCCGTCGGGCTCGATGGCAACCGCCTGTTCGTAGACATAGAAATAGACATTCTCAAACGTCCAGCTCCCGAGCTGCCGCTCGCGAAAGGCAGCCTGCAGCCGGCGGTCTTTGTCTCCGGCCGAAAACAGCCCAGAAGCCGACTCGTAAATCGCCTTGAGGATCCGAAGCTGGGCTTCGAGCTCCTCGATGATGACGACCGAAGCGCGCTCGAACTTGAGCTTCGCGATCCGGCGGCGCAGCTCATTGATCTCGAGCAGGTATTCGTCCATGACTCAAGTGTATTCAAGAATCGGCGCAATGGACAACTAGTGAATCAGCGAGTGAGTAGCGATCATGGGGGCGATCAGGATGGCGATGATATTGACCACCTTGATCATGGGGTTGATCGCCGGCCCGGCCGTATCTTTATTCGGGTCGCCCACGGTGTCGCCGGTGACGGCGGCGGCATGCGTCTCCGTCCCCTTGCCACCGAAATGACCATCCTCGATGTACTTCTTGGCGTTGTCCCAGGCGCCGCCGCCCGAGGTCATCATGATCGCGAGGAAGATCCCGGTCACGATAGACCCAATCAGCATGCCGCCAAGCGCCTTCGGCCCAAGCGTGAAGCCCACCAGCAGCGGCGCGACCACCGGGATCAGCCCCGGCACGATCATCTCTCGTTGGGCCGCCCGCGTAACGAGATCGACCGCGCGGCCGTACTCGGGCTGGGCGGTGCCTTCCATCAGGCCCTTGATCTCGCGGAACTGCCGGCGCACCTCGACAACGACCTGGCCCGCGGCGCGGCCGACCGCCAGCATGCTCAGCGAGCCGAACAGGAACGGGAGGATGCCGCCGAAAAAGAGCCCCACGATCACGAGCGGATCGGTGAGATCAAAGGCCAGGTGCGCGCCACGCCCGACTTCTTCCGTGTACGAGGAGAAGAGCACCAGCGCCGCCAGCCCAGCGGAGCCGATCGCGTAGCCCTTGGTGACGGCCTTCGTCGTGTTGCCGACGGCATCGAGGGGGTCAGTGATATTTCGAACCGACTCGGGGAGGTTCGCCATCTCCGCGATACCGCCGGCATTGTCCGTGATCGGGCCGTAGGCGTCGATGGCGACAACGATGCCGGTCATCGAGAGCATTGACATGGCGGCGATGGCGATGCCGTACAGGCCATTGTCGCCGGGCTGCTGGTTCAGAAAATACGAGACCAGGATGCCGCCGCCGATGACCAGCACCGGGAGGGCCGTGCTGAGCATGCCGATCGCCTGCCCGGCGATGATGTTGGTCGCAGCACCGGTCGTCGAGGCGCGCGCGATCAGCCGAACGGGCGGAAAGTCCGCGCTGGTGAAGAACTCGGTGATCGCCACCAGGGCGATCGTGACCACAACGCCGACCACCGCCGCCCAAAAAAGATTGATGTTCAAGCCCGCCAGCATCGTCACCACGAGAAAGCCGGCGAGCGCCAGCACGGCGCTGACGCCAAGACCCCGGTAGAGGGCGCCCATGATCCAGGTACTGCGGCCCAACCGCACGAAGAGCGTGCCGATCACCGTCGCGATGATCGAGACGGCCCCGAGAATCAAGGGAAAGAGCACGTACTGGATCTCGCCGGGGAACAGGAGGCTGCCCAGGAGCATGGCGGCGATCGCGGTCACGGCATAGGTCTCGAACAGGTCCGCCGCCATCCCGGCGCAATCCCCGACGTTGTCCCCGACGTTGTCGGCGATGACGGCGGGATTCCGCGGATCGTCTTCGGGGATCCCGGCTTCGACTTTGCCGACGAGATCGGCGCCTACATCGGCGGCTTTGGTGAAGATGCCGCCACCCAGGCGGGCAAAGACGCTGATGAGGCTGGCGCCGAAGGCCAGGCCGACCAGGGACTGGGGCTTCTGAAAGACCCAGTACGAGACCGTTACGCCGAGCAGTTGGCGCGCACCGAGACGTTCATGCCGACATAGCCGGCGAGCGCGGAGCAACCGGCGCCAACGATGTAGAGGACTCCGGTCTCCCAGTTGATAGCAAACGTGATCACCAGCGCGAGCAGGATGCCGATCACCGCGACCACGCTGTACTGCCGATTGAGATAAGCGGCGGCGCCCTCCTGGATGGCGCGCGCGATCCGTCCCATGGTCTCGTTCCCAGGGTTGGCGGCCAGTACCCAGCGGGTCAGCAGCCCGCCGTACGCCAGCGCGACCAACGCCGCCACGCTGACGACCGCCAGGACAGCCGTGGAATCACCGATGCGCGTGGCGACGAGCAGAGCTACTTTCTCTCCCTTCCTGTCTGTGGGGCGGTTGAACGCCCGCCGTATTGTAGCGTTCGGGTTTTACCCCGGGCTACGACCCGAGCGGCCGAAGAGCGCAAGCACCTGATCGCGGATCCACTTGGGTGGCGGGACGCCACCGGGTCGCAGGCGGTCCGTCGCAACGGTGACGTCGTCCGGCGCCGCGGACGACGATACCTCGCGCTTGGGCGGGGCTACGAAGCCAACGCCCAGCGTTTCGGCCAGGTCGCGGATGCGGGCGAAGAACCCAGACGTATGTGGCGACCGATCGAGCTGCAGCCCGGTGAAATCGTAATGATGCACCCACTCGTGCAGCAGCGTCTCGAGAAAGACCTTGGGCGCGAGTAGTTGCTGCCGAATCGCTGTGAGGTTGTAGATCCGGATCGATCCGCGCTGCGGCGTCGCCTCCAGGGCGATCCGGTAGTAGCCGTACGTCTTCAGTTCCAATTTGCCACCGCGGGTACGGTGGCGCTGCGGGCGGTCGGCCACGGTCAGCTTGCAGGCTGGCAGCCCGGCGGCCTCGTCGAGCACGTCGAGCAGCGCCTGGCCCCTCGCCTGGCGACCGGCCGCTGTTGTCTCCTCGAGGATTGAAAGCGCGATGCCCTTTCCGAGGGGAAACTCGCGCCACGTGACTTGTTCAACGCCCTTGCTGCGTTCGTAGGCGGATCTGGGCATTGCCTGTCATTATGGGCGCGTGCCGCAGTCCAGCATCATCGTCGTCGGCAACGAGATTCTGCGCGGATTCACGGTCGACACCAACTCGAACTGGCTCGCCAGCCGATTGTTCCAGTGTGGATACCAGGTGCGGGTCATCACGACGGTTGGAGACGTCGATGAAGACATCGTCGGCGCGATCCACGATCACGTCGCGCGTGCCGAACTGTCGCGAATCTTCGTCTGCGGCGGTCTTGGGCCCACACCGGACGATCGCACGTACGTCGCCCTGGCACGCGCGCTCGACCAGCCGCTGGTCTACCGGCGCGAGGTCGGGGCACAGATGCAAAACCTGATGTTTATCCGCAACATGGCCGCGAGCCGGGGCACCGCCGGACTGAATGCCGGTAACCGGCGAATGGCGATGCTGCCTGAGGGTGCGACCCTTGTCCGCAACGGCGCCGGCATGGCCCCCGGGCTGGCCTTCGACCTGGAACAGGATCGTTATCTCTTTGCTTTGCCGGGCGTCCCGCACGAGCTTCGCGCCGTTTACGAAGATATCGAAGTTCGATATCTGACCGGCAGCCGCGGTGACGCCGTCCGCGAGCTGCACTACCGGCTGGCGCCGGAGAGTATGTTCCACGATGTCATGCGGGACCTCGAACGTGAATACCCCGACGTGTCGCTGGGGTCCTACCCGCAGACGGAGACGCGCGAGCTCATCCTGCGAGCCTCCGGCCCGGATTCCGAGCGGGTGGACGCCGTGATAAAGGCCATCCGCGACCGCATCCGCCAGTACTCACCCGTCGGCTGAAATGGGAAACGGCGGCCCAGTGGGCCGCCGTTTTCTGGAACCGAGGTCGGTTACCTGTCGTGATCGCGCGCGACGGCGCTGACGGCACCGCCATGGTTGACGGTCTTATTACCGGTCGTATGCGCCGCGGTTGCGTCGCTCTTCGCGACCGTGCTCACCGCATCGCCATGCGCGTCGCTGTCGCTCGTTGCTTCGTCTGTGTCGTCCGCGTCCGTGTCGGCGGCGTCGGCCTCGGCATCAGCCTTGGCCGCGTCAGACTTCGCCTTCCCCTTAGCGCTCGCCAGGGTGCTGATCGCATCGCCCTTCGCCTCGCCCTTGAGCGTCGTGCTGGTGGCGAGCGTGCTGACGGCTTTTCCGTGTGAGTTGCCCGCCACGGCGGATAGGGCGCCGACGGCCAGCAGACCGGCCGCGGCCGCCGCAATCATCATCGATCGAAACATGAAGAAACCCTCCTGGTTTTCGAGATTCTGCCTGTTAGAACGCAGCTTTCTCGATCCACTTACTGTCCAGGCCGAGTTTCTTTACTTTCCTTTAAAATCCGGCGGCTGCTTGCTGACAAAGGACATGATGCCGACCATCGCGTCCTCCGTCATGGCGGCCTTGCCGAAGTTCTCGGCCTCGACCTCGTAGCCTTTCCCGGGCGACCGCTCCAGCCCCGCCAGCAGGGCTTCTTTCGCCAGGCGTAAGGCGATCGGCGCAGCATGCGCCAGCCGCCGGGCGCGCTCGAGCACGGCTTCCTGAAATCCATCGGCGGGCAGCGCCGCATTGATGAGCCCGATGGCGGCCGCCTCCGGCGCCTTGAGCCGGATCGACTCGAAGATCATTTCGGTCGCGCGCGTCCGTCCGACGAGTCGGGGCAGGCGCTGCGTGCCACCGGCGCCCGGGATCAGCCCCAGGCTGGTTTCAGTCTGGCCGATCGTCGAGCGTGAGTCGTCGATCATCAACCGGTAGTCGCAGGCGAGCGCCAGCTCGCAGCCGCCGCCCAGCGCGTGCCCGTTGATGGCGGCGATCAATGGCTTGGGAAAATGCTCGATTTCCGTGAAGGCGGCCTGGCTCCGGCGGGACATCTGCGCGACGCGCTCCAGCGTCGCGGGATTTTCGCGATCAAACCCGCCGTCGCCTCCCATCGCCTTGATGTCCGCCCCGGCCATGAAATAGCGGTCGATGGCACTGGTCAGCACCACGACCCGGGTTATGTCGGCTTCTTTCACATGGTTGAGCGCCTCGATCAACTCCTCCTGGAGCTCGACGACCAGGGCATTCACCGGCGGCCGGTTCATGCGAATCGTGGTCACGAAGTCCGTCGTGGAGACGTCAAGCAGGCCGGCCATCAGAACGTAAAGAGATCCATGCCACCGGTGACCGGGAGCGCGACGCCGGTGATATAGCCGGCCGCCGGCGAGCACAAGAACGTGATGGCATTGGCAATATCTTCAGGCTCGCCCGGGCGGCGCATGGCGATGCGCTTGACCATCCGCTCGTTCATGTCGGGGCGCCCCAGCTTGTACGCCTCGGTCGCGATCACGCCCGGAACGATCGCATTGCAGGTGATGTTGTAGCGCGCGCCCTCCAGGGCCAGCGTCCGGGCCAGACCCACCAGCCCGGCTTTCGTCGTCGCGTAGCTCGCTTGGCCGAAGCCACCGAGCGCGCCCGCGATCGACGACATCATGATGATCCGGCCCCAGTTCTTTTGCTTCATGTGCGGCCACACGGCCTTCGAGCAATTGAAGGCGCCCGTCAGGTTGACCTTGAGGTCGCGGTCCCAGAGCGCATCGACCTGGTTGTCGACGGCCGCCA
>VBFX01000079.1 GCA_005889395.1 Chloroflexota bacterium | reverse complement strand
CCCGAACACAGACGGCAACGGCTTGGACGCTGGTCCTCAGGGACCGCATGGCCGCTTCCAGACGGCGGGCTCCCGGCGGTCGTTGGACCTCTACCACGGCCATGCTTTAAGCGTGAACCATGGTTGCGACAGCTGTCTGTCAATCACCCAAAGATCACGACAGTTATCGCTGCGACGCCGGGCTCGGCGTCGCCTTACGCGGCGCGCTTGTGGCCGTTGCCGTTCGGCGGGGTCAGCACCAGGGCCAGCATTTCGGACGGCCGCGTGGCCCATAACCGATGCCGGCGGAACGTCGCCCGGAGCTCGGGTGACAGTCCCCAGGCGGCGAGCACCGTGCGCACCCGCGCAGCCCTCCCCGTCTCCAGGTCCACCATGCTGTCGCCGACGTAGATCGCACTGGAGCGGGACAGCCCCAGGTAGCCGATCGCCGCCAGCAATGGGTCGGGCGCCGGCTTTGGCGGTGTCACGTCCTCGAAGCCGATGACGACGTCGAAGAATTCACGCAGGCCCGCAGCCTCGAGCTCGGCCTCGATCAGGACGCGCCGCTTACAGGAGACGACCCCCAACGGCGCCCCAGCGTGACGGAGCTTGCGCACCAGGGTGGGAATGCCGCGGAACACGCGCGCATGGCCGAGTTTCGAGTCCACCGATCGATAGGTCGCGACCAGCTCCTCCCACATGTGGGGCGCGACAATTTTCATCTGCTCGGGCAGCGGCAGGCCTCGGTTCTGCCGGAACAGCTGGCGGGCGCCCTCGTCCAGTCGATGCGTCTGCATCACGTGTGCGAACGCCTCCTCGATCAGTGGATAGCTGTCAACCAGCGTGCCGTCGAAGTCGAAGATCAGGCCTCGGGACTGTCCATGGGCGCGGCCGTTGAGGCTGGCGGAGGGCGGGTGGGGTCGAAGAAGAGATTCTGGTTCGGTTGCCACGTGTGATCAACTTCCCTGGGAGGCTGGGCGCGCTCCCCCGGGGGCTGCGCTGTCGACGAATCGACCCTTCCCAACTAGATAATGCCAGTCCTATAACGTTCCCGTCCATCGTTCCTCTCGTAAACCGCGCTCGGTGTGGGCAAGGCCAAACACCCGTTCGGTCGGGATCAGCGAAAGCTCAGCCTTGACCCCGCCGCAAGTGGTGCCTAAACTCAAGCTTGATATGGCAGGCGTCACTTACGAACACGTGTACAAGCGATACCCGGGCAACGTCGTCATCACCGACATGAGCGCGGAGATCAAAGACAAGGAGTTCGTGGTCCTGGTCGGGCCGTCAGGGTCCGGCAAGTCCACCGCCCTGCGGATGCTGGCCGGCCTGGAAGAGATCAGCGACGGCACCGTCAGGATCGGCGAACGAGTGGTCAACGACGTCGCGCCGAAGGATCGCGACATCGCCATGGTCTTCCAGTCCTACGCGCTCTACCCGCACATGACGGTCTACGACAACCTGTCGTTCGGGCTCAAGCTGCGTAAAACACCGAAATCCGAGATCGACAAGCGCGTCCGCGAAGCGGCAGGGATCCTCGGCCTCGAGCCGTTCCTCGACCGCAAGCCGAAGGCGCTCTCCGGCGGCCAGCGGCAGCGCGTCGCCTTGGGCCGGGCGATCGTCCGCCAGCCCCAGGTCTTCCTCATGGACGAGCCGCTCTCCAACCTCGACGCCAAGCTGCGGGTCCAGACCCGCGTGCAGATCCTCAAGCTGCACCAGCGTCTGCAGACGACCTTTATCTATGTGACGCACGACCAGGTCGAGGCGATGACCATGGGTGATCGGATCGTCGTGCTCAACAACGGCATCGTCCAGCAGTTCGACACGCCGCAGACCCTCTACGAGCACCCAATCAACCTGTTCGTAGCGGGCTTCATCGGGAGCCCGGCCATGAACTTCCTGACCGTCAAAGTCGGCGGTGACGGTCAGTCGATGCTGACCGGCGAGGGCTTCCAGCTACCCGTCGAAGAGCGGGTGCTTTCTGACGCCGGCGCCTCGCGCGGCCAGGAAGTCATCATGGGTGTGAGGCCGGAGGACATCAAGGACGTTCGCTTCCCCGGACGCGACGGCCTGCCCAAGGTCAACAGTAAAGTCGAAGTCGTCGAGAGCATGGGTAGCGAGATCTTCGTCTACCTGAACATCGCCGGCAAGACGCTGACCGCCCGCATGGACCCGCGCAGCAGCGACATCCAGCCCGGGCAGAACCTTCAGGTCGCCGTCGACACCCACCACCTGCACCTGTTCGACACGAAGACCGAGAAGGCCCTAGTCAGCCGTGGCGCACCGGCCGCGGAAGTCCCGGCGATCGCCGAAGCTCAGCAAGTCCGCTAGGCGTTGAATCTCGGTCTCGAGGGCCGCGTCGCCGCGGTCACCGGGGGCAGCCACGGCCTCGGCTACGCCATCGCTGAGAGCCTCCTTGCCGAAGGCTGCCGCGTCGCGATCTGCGCGCGAGACGGCAAACGGCTCAATGAGGCCGCCGCCCAACTCGGAGCGGCGGTCTACGCGCAAACCGCCGATGTTGCCAAACTGGGCCAGGTGGAAGCCTTCATCGAGGCGGCGGCCAACCATTTCGGCGGCCTGGACGTCCTCGTTCACAACGCCGGCGGCGGTGGCGGTGCCGGGCTCGAGGCCCCGGATGCGGAGTTCACCCAAAGTTTCGAGGTCAATGTCCTCGGCGGCCTCCGCGCGGCGCGCGCGGCGGTTCCCTTGATGCGCCGCGGGCGGCACGGCCGGATCGTTTTCATTTCGTCTGTCTATGGCCGCGAGAGCGGTGGCCGGGCAGGATACAACGCGGCCAAGGCCGCCGAGATCAGCCTGGCGAAGGCGTTATCTCGCGAGCTGGCGGCCGACCGCATCCTGGTCAACAGCGTGGCGCCCGGCTCCCTCCTGTTCCCCGGCAGCAGCTGGGAACGGCGGCAGCAGGCGGACCCCGAAGGCATTGCCGCCTTCGTCAAGTCTGACCTGCCGCTCGGCCGCTTCGGTACGCCGGAAGAAGTCGCAGCGGTCGTGGTGTTCCTCGCCTCCGATCGGGCGAGCCTGGTGACCGGCGCCTGCTGGGCGGTCGACGGCGGTCAGTCGCGGAGCAACATATGAAAGAGGCCGGCGGAAGGGGAACCCGCCGGCCCTGATCCCAGCCCCTTCCCTCCCCCGCTTGCGGGGGAGGGTCAGGGTGGGGGTGTGCTATGCCTTGCGCGGCCTGGCGATCCATAGGGCCGCAGCGAGCACGATCCCCAGGACCAGCAACGTCATCGCGGTGCCCATCGGGGCGGTCGGCGCATCGAGTGGCCGATTGGCAGTCGTGGTCCCATCCACGATGGCCATCGGCTTGGTGCCAAAGGGTGCGACCTTGACGATGCCCATCGGCGTCACGCTCATGTCGTAGGTGACCTTGTCGTCGGGCGCATTCAGGGTCAGGTACGTCAGCCAGCTATCGCGACGAACCCAACTCATGTTCTTGTCGCTCGACAGGTCTTTGTAAAGACTCTCCGTCATCTTTTCCTGGAACTCGAGGCTGAAGCCCTCGGCGTCCTGGACGCTGCTACCCACGCCAGACACACCGAGCAATGCGCGCCATTCGCTGGTGTTGACCGGCTTGTCCGACAGCAAGTACAGGTCCGCCTGCACCTGGGCTCCGGCGGCGAGCACTTCGAAAGGGATCCATGGATGCGCGATCTTCATCGTGATCAGCACCGGCGCGCCGTCGCCGAAGATCAGGCGCTGCTTGGCGGCGCGATCGGCGTTGTACTTGGCCGCCATGAAGATCGGGCTGCCCTTCGCGTACTGGACGATATGGTTGTGGGTCTCGCCGTCGACGGCAAAGCCGTTCTTGCTCGCCCAGTCCAGCACGGCCTGGCCGCTGCCGCGCAGTACGGGGATGTCCAGCGCGCGCACCTGGACCTGCATGATGACATCCGCCGATGTGGGGGTATTCGCTCGCTTGCCGGCGAAGGCGAGGTCGAGGATCTGGGGCTGCGGGTGCGTTTCGCGGAAGAGCCGCTGGAGCGTCCACCCTCCACCCTCTTCGACTTTCTCAGGGACCGCGGGTAGTGGCACGATCCAGCCAAAGCTCGACGCCTCGCCGTTGTAGCTGAAGCTGGTCAAGTAACGCTCGACGCCGTCGTGCCAGGCGACCAGCGTGGTCGCTTTTTCGAGCCGGATCGCGCCGTTGGGGGCGATCAGGCCACCGCAGGCGGCCGCCGGGAGCGCCTGTGTGAGGAAGATCGCCAGGGTCGCCGCCGCCGCGGGGACGAGTTTGTTGATCATTGGGAACCTCCTGTTCCGTCGTAAGCGTCATCTCTCAGACGTCCCTGAGCTCAGAAAGTTCCCGGCGAGTCCGTTTTGACTACCACGTGACTACCATCCGACCCAAAAAGAAAAGGCCCCGGCCGGACTGTGGCCGAGGCGATGGAACGCCTGAAAGAGCTGCATCCCGCAGCGCCTGGGGTCGTTGCCTACTTCTCGTCACGAGTCTCAGCGATTTCGAAGGTGATTCCGAGAAGAAACCCTAGGAAATTCGAGCCTTCCGAATCGCTTTTAAGCCGACCGCCCGGACCTCGACCTTCACTCGATCGGTAGAGTCGGCGATGCCGAGTCGGGCTTCCGAATCCCTACCGAAGCCTCGATGGCAGCCAGACGCGACTCCGTCGCTCGCAGCTGATCCCGTACGTCAAGGAGCAGGTCGTTCTGAGCCTGCTCGCTGGTGGCGTCGATCCACAGAGAGGTGAGTCGGCTGGAGGCGGCAGTCAGCAGGCCCAGTCCAACGAAGATCACTAGGCCCGCAACGATCTGGCCCTCAGAAGTGACGGCCTTCATTGGGCCGTAGCCGACGGTGGTGCTCGTCGTGAAGGCCAGGAAGAGTGCGTCCGTGAACGAGTGAACCAGACTGCGGGGCTGATTGAGTTCCGTCACATAGAAGGCGTACCCGGCGAGCAACCAGAACACGAAGACGGTCGTCGCCAGGAACCGAAGCCCCGCAGTGGTGGATGCATCGCCCTTGTCAGCCGCCAGTCTCCTCAGGATGCGAGCGCTGTTGAAGACACGAAGCAGGCGAAGGAGTCGTAGGAGGCGCAGCGGTCCCACGGCCGGAAAGCAGGTGACCAGGTCGATCCAGTGATCTCGAAGATAATGCGGCGGTCGTGGGTCATCTAAGAATCGAAGCAGGAACTCCAACAAGAAGAGACCCGACAAGGTCCATACCACAACCTCGGCAGCATTCCATCGCAACGGATCTTCAAAGAAGCCCAGAGCGACATACACGACGGTAAGAATCGCCATCACGACGTCCCACGCCGGTCGGTGGTGGTCAACGAACTGACTTAGGCGCTGCCGAAAGACCGGATGCCATTGGGATGAAGGGACCCCTCCCGTAGCAGCACCGCTGCGCGATCGACCAGTTGTTTGCTGCGGCGGCTTGGACTCCAAGTCAATGCGCGCCGGGGCCGGCTGGACCCAATTTCCCGGTCCACCAATGCACTCCGCCATGGGAAGAGCAGGTACCACTTCTGTGCTTGCTAAAGCTCCATGTACCGTCATGGCACACCGCAGATGCGCCAGCGGCCGTCGCGGCCGGATAAGGGTCAGCGTTCGCTGCAGGAGGCTGTACCGGT
>VBFX01000078.1 GCA_005889395.1 Chloroflexota bacterium | reverse complement strand
GAGCCGCTCCGGCGCGACCTCGTCAAAGCAGCGTCCGACGTGTTCTTCTGCATCCCGCTTTTGCGCTGGTGGGCCGAGCGCCGGCTCGAGGAGTCGGAGCTTGCCGCTGATCGCGCGGCGATTGGGCAGGTGGGCCGCCGTACGGTGGCTCGCGCCCTCTGGCACGCCGGTGTCCGGGAACCTCGGGGGCTGCCGGCATTCGGCGGCGCGATCGAGGCACGGGTGGCACAAATCCTGGGTGAACATGTGGCCTCCCGACCGCCAGCGTTGTCGATCTGGCTTTCTTCGGCAGCAGGCTCAATTCTCGTCATGAGCACCGCCGTATGCCTGGCTCACGTGCTGCTCGCCGTGTCCTGATGCCCGCCAGCCGAGTGGTCCTCGGCAGGCGTGAGGGTCGGACGATCGCGCTTCTCTGGGGCTTTACGCTCCTCCTTGCCGCTTGCGGCGCTGGCACGAGTGCTGGCACCGCTTCTCCCAGCGATACGACGGCGGTGCTGCAGGCCCAAATCGTCGCCTCTGAGGTTTTGGTTGGAAGCCAGCGCTTCCCGGTTGGGATCCTTGACCAGAACACCCCGGTCAATGATGCGATCGTGCACGTGCGCGCCTTTCTCGTCAACGGCGCGGTCGCGCAACTGAAGAGCGAGTCAGACGCTCCGTTCCGCGGGGCTCAGCTCGAAGGCAAGGGCTTGTACGTCGCGCAGCTCAAGTTCGAGGCCGCGGGGACCTGGGGTGCGGAGATAACGGCGCAACGACCCGATGGCGAGCACGCCGTCATCAGACTGCCGTTCACGGTCGTCGCGAACGCGACGGTCCCGGCGCCTGGACAACCGGCGCCGCCAAGCCATAACCCGACCGCGAAGGACGTCTCCGACATCGGCACCATCGACAGCGGGCAGCCCCCCGACGACATGCACCAGGTGTCGGTTGCCGACGCGATCGCCCAGCACCGTCCGACGCTGGTTGCCTTCGCCACCCCGGCCTTCTGCACCAGTGCGACCTGCGGGCCGTTGATCCACGCCCTGCAGTCGCTGGAGCCCACCTACCGAAGCCGGCTTACGTTCATTCACATCGAGATCTGGCGCGACTTCAAGCCCGATCCGTCGAAAAGGCAACTCAGGCCGGAAGTCCTGGAATGGCGCCTCCAGACCGATCCGTGGGTTTTCCTGATCGACGCGAAGGGGCTGATTCGGACACGATTCGAAGGCGTGCCCGACGCGGACGAGCTGCGTGCGGCAATCGATCAACTTCTCGCGGCGCCGTAGGGAAAGCGACAACTACTATAAGCTGGTAGTTGGAGACCTACGTTGACCTGCCGAGTATCAGCTCGCCTCACGAACAATGGATGAAGGACTTCGGCGTCTCGTCATCGTAGTGGCCGTCCTCACGGCCGCGGTCCTCGCATTGATCCTTATCTCGAGCCTGTTCATGGTCCTCATGATGGGATGGATGATGAGCGGTGGCGTAATGAGCGGGATGATGGGCCGCATCGGCGGCGGCGGGACGATCGGCGTGATCGGCTTGCTGGTCATGGCGGGCATTGTTCTGCTCTTCCTCGGTGGCCTAGCCGTCCTCATCGTGTGGATTCTGCGACAACCGGTCCGGCACTGAGTCGCCGGCAGGCCGCTATGCGCAAATCGTTCGCGGTGGTTTTCGATGACAAGGCCCGCCGCTGGTTGAACGAGCATCCCAGCCAGGATGCGCTCGTCATTGCGTACGAAGATAGCCGGTGCTGCGGCGGCGGACATATTCGGAGGTCTGGCTCCGTCGTAGGCAGCCAAGCGACGAGAGCTCTTTGGTGGGCATCGGCGACGTCACTGGCTTCGGATCCTAATGGACCGGCGCATCAGCCATCGAATGCCCCGAAAGATTCCCGTCACGGTTGGGGGCATCGGGCCACTGCGCGGATTACACCTCGACTTCTCGGCTGAGGAGTGGGCTCGACTCTTGTACGACAACGCCGCGCCGTCCTCAAGACCCTGAGAACGCGAAGGTCGCGGCCAAAACCGAGCGTCAATCAACTGGCGTGATGCCGTTTCCGTATACCCCCCCGCGGTATGATAACAACCATGAAACCGAGCTACGTCAAGGACAGGGACGCGCTCCTCACCCGCCTGAGCCGGATCGAGGGTCAGGTCCGAGGGGTCTCGCGGATGGTCGACGAGGAAGCTTATTGCATCGATGTGCTGACCCAGATCAATGCCATCAAGGCGGCGATTGACCAGGTCGGGTTGCTGCTGCTCGAAGACCACATCAAGGGCTGCGTGACCAGCGCGGTGCGCCAGGGCGATCAGTCCAAGGTGGACGAGCTGGTCAAGGCCGTCGAGCGGTTTGCCAAGGCCTAGCCAGGCGCGCCACAGGGCGTCATGCAAGTTCTGAGCCCGATCGGCGACAGCCTCCGGATGGCGTTCTTCATGTTTTGGGACACGCTGTGGCCGCTCATCTTCGGGTTCGGCCTGTCAGGCGCTATTCAGGCATTCGTCTCCCGGTCGGATATGCGGCGCGTGATGGGCGATCATGGGCCGAAGACGCTCGGCATCGCCTCGGTTTTGGGCGCCGCCTCGTCGTCGTGCTCCTATGCCGCTAGCGCGATGGCCAAATCGCTCTTTGAGAAGGGGGCCGACTTTACAACGGCGATGGTCTTCATGCTGGCGTCCACCAACCTGGTCATCGAGCTGGGGCTCGTGCTCTGGGTCCTGATCGGATGGCAGTTCGCGGTCAGCGAGTATGTCGGCGGCATCATCATGATTGGGCTCCTCGCCCTGGTAGCTCGGTTCTTCTTTCGGCCCGCGCTGGTGAAGCGAGCCCGCCAGCATCTGGCCGAGCAGTCCCGACCTAGCGCCCCGGAAGAGCATCCTGGCGGCCCAGGCGGGGAGCAAGCGGTGCCACTCGCCCGGCGCCTCCGTTCAACAGCCGGCTGGGCTAACGCCGCTACCTATACGATGGCCGACCTGGTGATGCTCCGAAAGGAGATGATCGTCGGCTACCTGGTCGCCGGTTTTTTGGCCGTCCTGATTCCGAACAGCCTCTGGAACACCATCTTCTTCCATGGGCACGGCTTCGCCACGTCCGTGGAGAACGTGATCGTTGGCCCGTTGATCGCCATCCTGAGCTTCGTCTGTTCGATCGGAAACGTCCCACTGGCAGCCGCCCTCTGGAAAGGCGGCATCAGCTTTGGCGGGGTGGTCAGCTTCATCTTCGCCGACCTCATCACGTTTCCGCTGCTCTTGATCTATCGGCGGTTCTACGGGTGGGCGTTGACGCTGCGGATCCTGGCGGCCTTCTGGCTGGTGATGGCGGCGGCCGGCCTCGCGACCGAATACCTCTTCGCCGGAGCCGGCCTCGTTCCAGTCGGCCGTCCCGCGCAGGTTGTCCAGCCATCCTTCCAGTGGAACTACACCACCTATCTCAACCTCGTCTTCCTGGGTGTGTTCGCCGGGCTCTTCTGGCTGTACCGAAATCGTGAGCGGCTGGGCGGCGGGGCTGGGTATGCCCTCGACCCGGTGTGCGGGATGCAGGTCGAGAGGCAACTGGCACCGGCGAGCGCGCGGAGCGGTGATCAGACCTACGTCTTTTGCTCGGACCGCTGTCGGGACCGGTTCGTCGCCGATCCCGGTCGCTTCCGGGCGGGTGACACACGTCGGATCAACGAGGACGAGACGAGGAGGCCAAACATGATCCAGCAAGTCGATCCGGTCTGCGGGATGATGGTTGAACCCGAATCGGCAGCCGCCAAGCGGGAGTATGCAGGCAAGACCTATTACTTCTGCAACCCTGGATGCGCCAAGGCGTTCGATCGTAAACCCGAGGCTTTCGTCGACGCGACCCGATCGGCGTGAGCGTCCCGACCGTCGGGTGACCCGCTGTTTATGGAACAGAGGCGGTCGGTCGGAGCCGTAGAAGGGCGCAAGCTCCAATTCGCGCGACTCGATTTTCTAGCCCGAAATTGGCGGGGTCGTCTGAAAATTGGTGGTACTTTTGGTGGTACGGAGCGGCGACACGAAGTCAGCTGGCGCCAATTCGTATTCAAATTTGGAGCCGACGGCCGGATTCGAACCGGCGACCCGCTATTTACAAATCAGGATTTAAGCCGTTCGCCTGGTGTCGGCTCGTGTCAACACGTGCCGTTTTGTATTCGGCCGCCGGAAATCTCGTGCCGACAAGTATCGATAAGTGCCGACTAGTGGTCACGAGTCTGGTGGTATTTTGGTGGTACGCGCCCAGCTTCGACAGTCGATGTCGGGAACGACCCAGATCGTCACGCGCTTTTCCCGGCGTGCCATTGGGCCGGCGTGATGCGATCTCGAGTTTTTTGCCCTCTGATCCTCGTCGTCTCGTCACTCATCCACTCCGTTCATGGGCGCGCCTCCTTAGATCCGATCGCGGCGGCGACTTGATTGCATCGTGGGCGACGGCTGCGCGGATGGCTAGGATTCGTCGACCGTGGGCGCCGCCGCATACTCGTCGTCGCTGACGTGGACGCCCCAGGTCGCGCTGTTGCCTTTGTCATCGACTTCGACCATCGAAAGGTGCGTCATGAACCGATTCAGAGCGGCGCCGTGCCAATGATCCTCCCCAGGCTCGAAGAACACGCGGTCGCCCGGGCGGATGACCTCAATTGGTGCACCGCGCCGCTGGACGAGCCCGATTCCGTCGGTGACGTAGATGGTCTGTCCGTTCGGATGTGTGTGCCACGCTGTGCGCGCTGCGGGGGTGAAATGGACGCTGCTTGCGTTCAGCCGCGAGACGCCTGAGGGCGAGGCGACGGCGTCGATGTAGGCGGCTCCCGTGAACCATTCACGCGAACCCTCGATCGTCCTGATGTTGTTCCTCGTGACCTTCATGGGTTTCCTCTCCTGGACGCGCTGCCTACATCGTGTATCCCGGTTTCTTGTATAGCTTGTCCGAGTTGTCCAGGATGTCGGGTTTATAGACTTTCTCGGCCCAGCTCTTTGACGACAATTCTTCGATGGCTACTGAAACTGACTCTTCGCCATAATTCAAGATGTTCATTACGTCTTTGGACATGGCGTCGGCGAGTCGGCGCTTCTGCTCTTCGGATTTGCCAGGCCAGAGCTTGACAATTACATGGGGCATCGTTCTCTCCTACTGGTTCTTAGGGGTGCAGCAGCACCTTGATCGCGCGGCGTTCGTCCATCGCCCGGTAGGCGTCAGCCACCTGGCCGAGCGGTAGGCTCAGATCGAAGACCTTGCCGGGATTGATCTTCCTCTTCCACACCAAGTCGACAAGCTCGGGCAGGAAACGGCGGACGGGGGCTGGCCCGCCGTGAAGGTGGACGTGGGAGAAGAACAGCTTCTCGCCGTCCAGTTCGACTCGATGTGGCACCCCCACGTAGCCCACATGGCCACCAGGCCGAGTAGAGCTGATGGCCTGCATCATCGACTCCTGCGTCCCGACGCACTCCAGCACCGAATCGGCTCCGATTCCATTCGTCAGCTCTTTGATGCGGGCCACGCCCTCGTCGCCGCGCTCCGTCACGATGTCGGTTGCCCCGAAGTCGCAGGCGAGCTTCTGTCGCGATCGATGCCGGCTCATAGCGATGATTCGCTCGGCTCCCATTTGCTTTGCCGACAGGACGCCAAGCAGACCGACCGCGCCATCGCCGACGACGGCCACGGTCGAGCCCGGCTTCACGTTCGCCGCATCGGCGGCGAACCAGCCGGTGCCCATGACATCCGAGAGCGTCAGTAGGCTGGGTACGAGCTCCTCCGATGGGACATCCGGCGTGGCTACGAGAGTGCCATCCGCAAGGGAGACACGCAACAACGGCGCCTGCGCGCCGCCGACGAGCTCGCGATGCTGGCAGGAGGACTGATAACCGATCTGGCAGTTGAGGCAGGTGTTGTCGGAGGCGAAGAACGAACCGATGACGAATTGGCCGCGTTTAATGGATTTGACCGCGCTTCCAAGCTCTTGGACCGTGCCGCAATACTCGTGCCCCATTGGGGTAGGCTGGGCGGTTGGTTGGATTCCGCGATACGGCCACAAGTCAGAGCCGCACACACACGCCGCCGCGATTCTGATGACGGCGTCCGTCGGCTTGATGATTTTGGGATCGTCTCGCTCCTCGAAGCGTACGTCGCGCGGTCCGTAGAGGACAGCTCCCTGCATCGTTTACCTCCTTTGTTTCGCGACGCTTGCCACGGAAATCAGGATGCGCTACGATTTACCCTGTTACAAGATGTCAGTTGATCCTGGTATAAAGTCTACCAGCCAATCGGAGTTGAGCCAGTTTCTGAAGAGTCGGCGGGCACGGATCTCGCCTACTACCCTAGGCCTCCCGAGCGGTCGGCGTCGGCGAACGCCTGGACTTCTGACCGCAATCGCACGCGTTCTCCAGCTTGAGCCGGCAGAACGTGCCCACCTCTTTCGTCTCGCCGGACACGCGCCGCCAGCAGTCGAAGCGGTTGGGGCTGCGCTTTCCCCACGACTGCGGCGCGTTCTCGAGTCGTGGGACCCATATCCCGCGCACCTCACTGGTCGGCGCCGCGACCTAGTGGCCTGGAACCGTACGAGCGATCTGATCAACGGCTGGTCGGAGCTGCCCGAGGGGAAGCGCAATCTTGTTTGGAACATGTTCATGGGGCCGACGATGAGGCGCCTCTTGGTCGATTGGGAACAAGAAGCCCCGCTGACAGTGGCTGCGTTGCGAGCGGAAGCCGGCCGCGATCTCGGTGAGCCCGACTATCAGGAGCTCATCAAACAGCTCCTCGAGGAGAGCCCTGACTTTGCAGCGATATGGGCCCGGCAGGACGTCCGAGGTCGCCAGGAGGGTGCGAAGCGCTTCCAGCATCCGGAACTCGGGCGGTTCGACCTCGAGTACACCGC
This sequence comes from Chloroflexota bacterium, assembly GCA_005889395.1. Lineage (GTDB taxonomy): Bacteria > Chloroflexota > Dormibacteria > CF-121 > CF-121 > CF-13. Next base: position 6,872 of record VBFX01000078.1, on the reverse strand, counting down.
GTTTCAAGTTGCCGAGCAGCCTTCGCTCCGCCTCTACCTCTACACACCCGCTGACAAACGGACCGCGATGAAATTACGAGAAGCCGCCCAGCGAGTGAATCGACCGTCCTAATAGATGGGGCCGAAGGCCGTCTTCAGCGACCCGCTGTTTGTGGAACAAAAGCCCGTTGTTCGGTGAGTCGGCGGGTACCTCGTGGGCTTGGAATCGAATTGGAGCCCGCGGTTTTCGAACCGCTGATTAGCCCGTCCTCAGGAGGCATCCTTAAAAAATTGGTGGTACTTTTGGTGGTACGGAGCGGCCGCCCTGCTGAAAGCGGCGCCACGTTGTATTCAAATTTGGAGCCGATGAGCACCTTCGGTTGATTTGTCGCAAAGCTAGTTCGGTTGATGTGTCTCATTCTCATACGGATCTTGCCCTGGTCGGCGCGGTCCCATCGGCGTGCTTCTTGCGGATCTCTCCCTTGGTTTGCCGGGCCACGGTCTTCACCAGCTCGTTGCCCACCCAGTACTGCAGCGTCCCGTCGGTGACCAGGACATCGCAGGCGCTGCCTGCATAGCTCTGGCCGATGCAGACCTGCTGGTAGCCCACGCAGACCACCCCGACGGTGCTCACCTTGCGGGTGACCCAGTGCTCGCCGGTGCGGTCGGGCCGCATCGCTGACTCGTCGACGGCGCGGGCGGCGGCGTGGAACCGGCTCACCGGAGGGGCATCACCCAGCGCCTGGTGAGGCCGCTCGGTGTTGTAGTAGGTCACCCACTCGTCGAGTGCCTGCTGGGGCCACCGCCAGGCTCGCGAAGGCGCGGCGGGTGTCGAACTCGATCCGCAGGGTGCGGTGAAAGCGCTCGATCTTGCCGGTGGTGGTGGGTGAGTGCGGCTGGGTCAGCAGATGGTCGACACCGTTCTCCCGACAGAGGCGATCGAAGAGCACGTCCACGGGCGGCTGCGCATATTTCCCGGTGAACACCTTGCCGTTGTCGGTGAGGACCTGCTGGGGCACGCCATGCGCGCGCATCGCGGCCACGAAGCCATCGCAGACGAGCTGGGTTCGCTCCCGCGGCATGAGCCGCGCCGACACGCAAAACCGGGAGTGGTCGTCGACGCCGGTCAGCGCCTTGGCCGAGGTGCCGTCGGCGAGCAAGAAGCCGCCCACCAGGTCCATCTGCCACAGCTCCATCGGCCCGCCTCGCTCCCAGCGCTTCCAGATTTCCTTCCGGCGGTGGCGCTTGACCGGGTCGATGACGCCGGCGCGCACCAGACACCGGTACACCGCCGACTCCGACGGCGCCGGCGCGACCGCCTTGCGCACCAACTCCAGGGCCAGTCGCCGCGCCCCCCAGTACCGGTGCGCTCGGCGCAGCTCGAGCACCCGGACTTCGATCTCGGCGGGCATCTGGTGGGGACACCGCGCCGGCCGATGGGAGCGGTCGGGCAACCCCTCCAGCCCCTGCGCCTCATATCGAGCCAACCAGCGATGCACCGTCCGCCGGCTCACGCCCCGCTGGCTCGCCACCTCCATCACCGCCCGCCCCTCCGAGAGGACGCCGAGAACTGCCTGGTACCGCTGTTCAGCCACGCTCATTTCCCTCATGCGGGAAAGTGAGACACATCAGCCGAAGTAACTGTGACGCATCACCCGAAGGCGTGCGACACATCAGGCGAAGGCCCAATGGGACACCTCACCCGACTTACTACACAAATTTGGAGCCGACGGCCGGATTCGAACCGGCGACCCGCTATTTACAAAACAGCTGCTCTGCCAGCTGGCGCCGGCTCCAGGGGATTGACGGTCACCTGGTTGACGGGGACGTTGTCGCTCAGGAAGGTGGTGACGAAGGTGCTCCGGCTCGGGTCCCACCAGGTGATCAGGTAGTTCGGCGCGGGCGGAACTCCTCCAGGAATCGAGAAATTGCCCTTCGCGTCCGTCGTGGTCTGGTAGATGTGACCGCCGGAGTCGTCGTAGGTGTGGGCCTTGACGATCTTCCAGTGGTCGGCAATCCGAATCAAGCGATTGGCCACCGGCGTCGGGTTCGAATCGCTCGCGATCAGCAGGCCGGTGAGCGGCTGCTTCGCCCGCAATGCGGCGTTCGCCTGCGTCGCCCAGGTAGTCGTGGGATAGGTCTGCACCAGCTCGGTCATGGCGTCGCGGGCCTGCTGATAGCGCATCTGCTGTACGAAGGCGACGCCGGCGTTGTAGAGCGTCTGTGGCAGCGTCGAAGCCTGTGCGAGCTTGGCGTCCGGGCTGTCGGGGAAGTCCTTGACGAGCTTCTCGTACCACATCAGTGCATTGGGGTAATCGATCGGCTGCTGCTGCAGGTACCACCGGGCGAAGCCGGCATACGCCGCCGCCAGGCCAGCGTTCGTCGAGGCCGTCAGGTTCCCGGTTGGATCCACGGCCGCGACCTGGCGGTATTTGTCGATTCCGGCCTGAAACTGGGTATCCGCCACCAGCGACTGCGCCCAGGCGTAGAAGAGATCCGCGAGCGCGGCGTTGCCGCGAACCGCCCAGTCCGCGATGCCGCTCTTGATGGCGGCCCGTAGCTGCGTCTCGCTATCGGCGAACTTCTTCTGCTCCGTGAGCTGAAGGCCCCAGCGGTAGTGCGTCTCCGCGGTCCCTGCCTTTGCCCGGTCCCCCAGCTCGCCGAGCAACACGCGCGAGACGGGATTCCCGGCCACCGTTTCCGCGGTCCCGTACTCGCTCAGCGCCTGACCGTAAGCGGCGTGCCCCTCCGAGGTCTGGGCCTGAGAGAGCTCGTTCTCGGCGAACGCGTAGGTTGCGCCGGGGATGGCAATGAGCAGCAGGACGATGCCTCCCGGTACCAGGAGGAGCCGGGTCCGGCGTGGTCGTGGCGACGGCTGGTCCGGACCGGCCGGCGTGTAGGGGGCTGCCTGGCTCATGTCGACTGGGTCGAATAACGAGTTGACCTTTACGAGCCTGCGCCGGTAGACTGGGTTCCGGATTGTTGAGTTTGTTAATCCAGTAAGTCAACTTTAAGGAGAGGCATCAAATGGCGAAGTCCGCGGCGGAGCTCAAGGAAACTGACTACGCGCATCCCGAGGTGCTGGTCGACACGGCATGGGTGGCCGAGCACGCGGGCGATCCGAAGGTGAAGCTCGTCGAGGTCGACGTCGACACCTCGGCCTATGACAGCGGCCACGTCAAGGGCGCGGTCGGGCTCGACTGGCGCAAGGACCTGCAGGCCCGTCCGATCCGAGATCTGCTCGCCAAGGCGGACCTCGAGAAGCTGCTCTCATCGAAGGGCATCAGCACCGAGGACACGGTCGTCGCCTACGGCGACAACAACAACTGGTTCGCCGCCTGGTTCGTCTGGAATCTCAAGTACTACGGCCACAAGGACGCCCGGCTGATGAACGGCGGCCGGAAGAAGTGGCAGGACGAGGGCCGCGAACTCGTCAGCGACGCACCGACCCTCAAGCCCGCCGGCTACAAGGCGGGCCAGCCGAACAAGGCGATCCGGGCGTTGCGTGATGAGGTGCTGCGCGACCTCGGGAAAGCCGGCGTGGTCCTCGTCGACGTCCGCTCCCCCAAGGAATTCAGCGGCGAGTTGCTGGCCCCGGAGAACCTTCCGCAGGAGGGCGCCCAGCGCGGCGGGCACATCCCCGGCGCGGCCAATATCCCCTGGGCGCAGGCGGTGCGTGAGGACGGAACCTTCAAGCCGGCCTCGGAATTGAAGGCGCTCTACGAGGCCAAGGGCGTGACGCCGGACAAGGCTGTCATCGCCTATTGCCGGATCGGGGAGCGCTCCTCCCACACCTGGTTCGTCCTGAACTACTTGTTGGGCTACCCCAACGTCCGGAACTACGACGGATCCTGGACGGAGTGGGGGAGCCTGATCGCCGCGCCGATCGAACGCTAAACCCCGTCCCCTCCCCGACCCTCCCCCGCGTTCGGGGGAGGGGGAATCCGGTGACGGCCGGATGACGGTCGTGACTTTTTGCCACGTGACGTGACCTCGCGACCGGCGTACCGTTATGGAAAGCGGCGAGAGCATGGGGGCCGGCGACCTTAGGAGGGGCGTCGTCCCGCACGCTGCCTGACGAAAGAGGTGCGGTGGTGAGGGGTTTGCGGCGCTTGGTGTTCGTGGTCGTGGTGGGAGGGCTGCTCGCCGCCATCCCACTCTCTGCGGTTGCCAGCGAGAACATCCTGGCCGGCAACGTCCGCCGAGCGGAGGTTGCCTTCAATCAGACGCTGACGGACGCGGTCCGCGGCGGATTGGATCAAGGGGAAGCCGACACCCTGACCTGGCGCTACACGCAGGTCCAGGCCATCAAGACGTCGTCGTGGTGGCAGATGCCGCTGACCGAGCATCGCAAGCTCGACGCACTGAGTCGTCTCGATAGCGATCTGCGCGCGATCTACCAGAAGCAAATCGACGAGAGTCGGGATGCGCTGGATCGCCAGCTTCACCGCTGGAACACGATGATGGCCGAGGCGCAAAATGCCGGTGTCTCACTTGACGGTCTCGATGAGGAGGCCGCGCGCTTCGTAAACGCCGGTCCGGCCGCGGTCACGCCGAATCAGCTGCTCGCGCTCGCCTCCGTCCTGGGCCAGCAGTACGCGGCCGTGGATGGCAAGCTGGCCGCCTACCGAACCGCCCGCGCCCAGGTGGACGCGGCGCTGCAGACCGCCAGTGGGCTATTGGCGAACGCCGGGCAATACCCGCAACTCCGCCTCACCGCCTTCAACGACCAGCTCACCCTGGCGAGTGCGGCGCTGGCGGCGGTTCGTAGCGCCGAGGGTTTCGTGCCGATCCTGGCCCAGGTCCAGCAGACGTCGGTCGCCGTGCAGGGCTTGCTCGACGCGCGCAGCGCCGCCGTCAACCAGCTGGCCGACACGCGCTCGACGCTGGCCTCCGCGCAGTCGATCGGCGCCGCATTGGGTAACCACCCCGGCACGATCAACGCCCTCGCCGGGCAGCTCTCGAGTGCCGCCGACCAGCCCGCGTTCCAGTCGATCACCGCGCAGCTCTACCAGGAGAAGCAGTCGCTGGCGAGCGCGATCTACTTCAAGCAGATGGTCCCAGTGGCATACAACGCCGGCGTTGGCAAGGTGATCGTCATCTCGCTTTCCCGCCAGGTACTGACCGCCTACCAGGATGGCAATGCGATCCTCACCACCTTCGTGGCTACCGGCCGCCCGCAGCTGCCGACCCCCCCGGGTGTCTACCGCATCTTTGCCCGCTATTCGCCCTACAAATTCATCTCGCCATGGCCTTATGGGAGCCCCTGGTGGTATCCGAGCTCGTGGACGTCGTTTGCCATGGAGTTCGCGGCAGGCGGGTACTTCATCCACGATGCCCCCTGGCGCTCCTGGTATGGCCCCGGAGCCAACCTCTACAACGGCACCCACGGTTGCGTGAATGTGCCGTACAGTCCGATGGCCACGCCCCGATACCTTACTTATATAGTGCCCCGCCCCGACCCTCCGCCGTCGGTGGGGGAGGGAGAAGACCGCCGATTTAGGCGAAGACGTCATTGACGATTTCGCCATACTCTGCTATGATTCGAATCTGCCTAGCAATCGCTAGGTCTTTTTTGTGTCTGGAGCCTTTATCCCCCTGGAGATTCAATGCCTGCCCTAGCGTCGATCATCACCCTGCAGTGTCAGACCTGTAAGGAACGCAACTACACCACGGTCAAGAACAAGAAGAACGACCCCGACCGGCTCGAGGTCAAGAAGTTCTGCCCACGGTGCCGGAAGCACACTGCCCACCGGGAAACCAAGTAGCGTGGCCGCAACCTTCTTATACTGTTGGCGCCGACCGGCACAGGGGTGTAGCTCAGCTGGTAGAGCAGCGGTCTCCAAAACCGCGGGTCGGGCGTTCGAGTCGCTCCACCCCTGCCAGACTCAGGTATAACTACCATGGCTAAAGCCATTCCCACGGAACCAATGGCGAACAGAGTGCAACGCACAACGACTCCCGCGCCGCGCCGGGGCCTCATCCGCAACTTCGAGGACATCCTCGGCGAGCTCCGCAAGGTGATCTGGCCCAGTTGGGGCGAGCTGCGCACGATGACGTTTGTCGTCATCGTGACTGTGGTAGTGGTATCCCTGATGCTCGGATTGATCGACTACGTGTTGACGCAAACACTCGTGAAACTGGAGTTCCCCAAAGTTGGCTGACGCAGAGATGAACGGCACACCGAAGGAGGCAAAGGGCACGCCCGCCGCGCCGGCGAAGGCGCGCGGCCGCCGACCCGCCCCCAAAGAAGCCGCCGAAGCCGGCCGCGTTTGGACCGGCGAGCGCGTCACGGTCGGCGAAGGCCATCCGGCCCCGCCCGAAACACCCTCGTCGCCCCCGGTCGCCGTCGTTCCGGCCGGTGAGGGCAAGCCGGTTCCCGCCGAAGGCGAACCGCACTGGTATGTCGTCCATGCCTACTCGGGCCACGAAGAGAAGGTGCGCAACAACCTGATGAAGCGCGTCGACTCGATGGACATGCACGATCGGATCTTCGAGGTGCTGGTACCCACGGAAGATGTCATCGAGATCAAGGACGGCCAGCGCCGTCACGTCGCCAAGCGAACCTTCCCCGGCTACATCCTGGTCAACATGATCATGTCCGACGAGTCCTGGTACGTCGTGCGCAACACGCCGGGCGTCACCAGCTTCGTCGGTTCCGGCAACAAGCCAGTGCCGCTGCAGGAGAAGGAGATCAAGTCGATCCAGAAGCAGATCAAGGCTGAGGCGCCCAAGGTTCGCGTCGAGTACCAGGTGGGCGAGAACGTCCGTGTCATCGATGGGCCCTTCTCGGACTTCCACGGCAAGGTCGACGAGATCAACGCCGACAAGGGCAAGCTCAAGGTGCTGGTCAACATGTTCGGCCGCGAAACGCCGGTCGAGCTGGACCTCCT
>VBFX01000077.1 GCA_005889395.1 Chloroflexota bacterium | reverse complement strand
TCGAAATGCACGGCAATCGCCCGCGCGCGCTCTTCGAGACGCGTCCGAGCCTGCGCGGCCAGCTCGAACGGTCGATCGTCCATGGACGTGACCGGGTACTTCGCCATCGCCGAGCTCGCGAGCACGCGGGATTCCTCGGGTTCGATCTCATACGGATGAAAGCCGAAGAGGACGATGCGGTCCTGCGGCAGGAGTGGGAATCGTGGACCGATGTGGGCCAGGTCCGCGTCGCCCTGGCCAATCAGGTGCGCGACGCCCATCGAGTCGAAGATGCCCGAGTGCGTGGTCTCCGGTGTGGTCAGATCGGCGTCGCCGTCGAAGTAGAGCAGGCCGAGGTCCGGTTGATGGCGCAGGAGGCCGGCCACGACGCCGAGTGTGATGGTGCAATCGCCGCCCAGCAGCATGGGGATCAGCTCGCGCTCGACCGCCGTGGCGACCGCGTCGGCGACCTGTCGCGCGACCTTGACCACCCGCGACTGGCTCTGCCGCTTGCGGTCGGCGCGGTCGGGACTAAAGCGAGCGACCGGCAGATCGCCGAGGTCCTCGAGTTCCAGCCCGGCTTCTCGCAGTGCGCCCAGCAACCCGGCCTTGCGCAGCGCCGACGGGGCCTTTTCCTGCCCGGGGCCATGCGCACCGGCACTGGACGGAACGCCGATCAGCCCGAACTTCATCGTCCTTCCTCGTACGGTACCTCGACACGCACGAGAATGTGCGAGCCATCTCGGACCATCCGCCGGAGTCCCTCCGCGGTAGCCGCGCCCCACATCCCCCAGCGCTCGACGATCATCTCCTGGACGGCGCCATCGAGCTCAGCCGGATCGACAAACCGCACCCGTCCCTCGACAGATGGACCGCCGCCCGGGACAGTTAGCCGAATCCACGGGTCGCTTCGCCAGCGCGCCACGCGCAGCGCGTAAGCGTAATTGAAGAGGTAGATGTCCCCCGCTGGGGTGACGATGAACCAGGTGCGAACCGCTCCCTCATGGCCGGCCTCGCGCGAGCCAACCAGCACCTCATCCGTGCCATCGAGCGCGCTGCGGAATGCCGGCGGGAGCACGCCCGTCAGAATAAGCCGATGACGCGCGTCGTCCTGCTCGCGCTCGATGGCTTTCCCAACCGCGCGGTCTCAGCCGATCTCACACCGCGGATGTGGGATCTGGTGCAGCGAGGCGGTCGTGCTCCGGCCGGTGGAACCACCGACCTCCCCTCCTCGACCGATCCGGGGTTCTGCTCGCTCCTGACCGGATGCCGGCCGCCGACGCACGGAGTTCGAACCACTTCCTGGCGCTACGCCAGGCTGCCGGCGTGGGCTGGGGTCGAGACGCCGCGCGTGCCGACAATCTTCGATGCCTGCCGGGCGGCGGGCGTGCGAACGGCGGCGATGGTCGGCGACGACCGGGGACTCCTCTGTACGGAGTCGGCCGACCTGCGTTGGCCGCCCGACGGTGTCATCCCACCGGGAACGCCACTGGATGCGCACGGCTATCCCATGAATGCGGCCGTTCTTGCGCACCTGATGGCGGCCTTCAATGATGCCAGCCTGGGCCTGGTCTTCGGCCATCTCAACGAGGCCGATACCATGGGACACGACCACGGCCCCGAAAGTGGAGCGGCCCGGTCGTGCTATCGAGCAACCGACCGGGTGGTTGGCGACGTGCTCGAGGCGCTCGCCCCTCGATGGGCGGAAACGGTGGTCGTGGTGGTCTCCGACCACGACATGCAATCGCGCAACAGCTCGGAGCCAATCGACCCGATGACCAGCAATGCGCGGGGCTGGTGGGACGCCTGTATCCCGGACGGCGGCGCCGCCCTGGTCCACCTGCTGCCCGGCGTCGATCCGCGAACAGCCGGCGAGGCCCTCGAGCGCATCGACGGAGTCGAAACCTGCGTAACGTCGAATGACTCGCTAGCAATCCTCGGCGCCAAACCGGGACGCATCTTCGCGGCGCCGAGGTATCCCGCCGGAGGCTTCCACGGCGCCCCGCTCACGGCGCGGACGGTCGCGCTGGTCGGAGGTGGGCACCCGGCGGTCAGGCCGATCGCCGACGCCATCGGCTCCCGTCGGCCACATCTCGCGGACTGGGCACCGACGATTGCCCCCATCCTGGGAATCGACCTCGGGCGGGTCGACGGCGTGAATCTGCTCGGCTAGACCGCCAACGGCGCGGCTGGCTTGCCGCGGGTGAGGAAGGCGCGGACCCTCTGGTCGGCGCCGATCAGGATGGCCGGGCCGTGGCCAAAGTAGGCGCGCTCGTAGGCGAGCGCGGCCAATCGGTGCGGCGATCGCATGGCGAGCCGGTGCGAGTGATTGACGTTCCAGGGTGGGGTGCGGATGCCCCGTTCGTTGTTCAGGATGTCGCCGAGAAAAAGCGCCGACTCGGATTCCGAGTGAAGACCGATGCTGCCCGGCGTGTGGCCCGGCCCGTGCACCACGGTCAGGCCCGCGATCGTCTCCCCGTCCTCGAGCAGGCGCGCCGCCCGCCCCGCGCAGGTCACGACGAATCGGGCCAGCCCCGGGGGCAGGCGGTCCGCCAGGCCCCACAGCGTCATCCGTTCCCTCGGCCGGCGCGGTTGCAGGTAGGGTGCGTCGGCCGCGTGGACGGCGAGACGCGCGCCGGTTGCCTGGCAGAGGGCGAGCGCGGTGCCCGCGTGATCGATGTGGTGGTGCGTGAGGATGACCCAATCGATCCGGCCCAGGGCTTGTGCCTCGATGAAGCGAAGCACGGCGCGGAAGCTGCCGGTATAACCGGGGTCGATAACAGCAAGACCTTCGCGGCTCTGGTGCAGATAGGCCTGCGCGCCGCGAACGCCTGGAATCCGGCGAATCACATCCCCATTATTTACGGCCGGCGTATCCCCGGCTGCGGCACCTCGACCGGAGCCGGCGGCGGCTCCTGGATCTCCGGCTGGGGCGGCTGCGGGGCCAGTTCGGGTCCTGGCGGGTCGCCCACCTCAGGGTTGCCGGGGTTAGGTATCACGGGATCGGGCATGCCGGGCTGTTTTTCCATCGCTCCTAGCTTAACTTAAACTTGACAGGCACGCTATAATGTTTACGTTCTAGCATTGCTCTAGACGGCGCGACAGGAAGGAAGGAGGGCGTTGATGGATTCGGCTCCCCGGGCTTCGGCCACCGACTCGGCGCGGACGACCGCGAACGGCAACAGCCGGCACGGCCTGATCGATCTTGCGCGGGTGGCGGTCGAAGACACCGTCCGCCTGGTCCAGCAGGAGATCCAGCTGGCCAAGATCGAGCTCAAGGAGATGCTCCGCAGCAACATCAAGGCGGCCGTGTTCCTCGGGATCGCGGCGCTCTGCGGCCTACTCTTCTTCATCCTGCTGCTGGTCACGATCGCCCTCATCATCCCGGCGCACGCGCTCGTGGCCGGCATCGAGACAGGGCTCTTCCTGGTGCTGGCCGTTATTCTCGGCCTGATCGGAAAGAGCAGGCTCCAGATCGGACCGCCACCCAAGACGATGACCACGCTGAAGGAGGATGCCGAGTGGGCCAAACAAGTACTGAAGCGAAACGGGAAGTAGAGCAGACCCGCGCCCACCTCGGGGAAACGTTAGAGGCGCTCCAGCTGCGCGCCAAGCGCAACCTGGATCTCAAGACGCAGCTGCAGACCAATCGCGTCCTCCAGCTCGTGGTCGGCACGCTGGTGCTGGCGGTCACCGGCTTTGCGGTGTTCGGCTATCGCACGCGACGCCGCCGCTCGACGGCGGAACAGCTCGCTCGCAAGTTGAAATTGAATGATCTTCGCGATCGCCTCGAGGAGTTTCGTGACGACGCCAAAGCCTGGGCGTCCGCGCAGAAGCGCATCGTCAAGGCGAACGGCAAGACGAAAGTCGAAGTCCAATCCAAGGAGAGCATCGGGCGGCGACTGCTGATCAGCGCCGCGGAGGCTGCGCTCACCGCGCTGGCGGCCGGCTACGCGCGCCGGCTCATCAGCGGCTCGAGCACCCCGCACGAGCGCGGGCACGCGGCCGTCTCGAAGAAGCGATAGACAAGGGCGCACCGACTCCACCCAAGGGCGGGCCCATGGCGGACCTGCGCCCAGCGGCGCCGCAACAGCAGCCACGGATGCGCGCGTCGGCAGCCAGATCAGCGCCTTGGCCTCAGAACTGGATCGACTGGCTCAGGATCCGGCGGAACTGGATGACGGTCGCGGGCATCGTGTTCGGCCTGATCCTGCTGCTAGTGCTGGGCACCTTCGCCTATGCCTACGCCACCCTGCCCGATCCCAGCCGGCTGGACCTGGCCGCCGGTGACGTCAAGATCGTCGACCGAAATAACAACACGATCGAGGTACGCAACGCCCAGGGCGTGCGTGTCATACCGAAAGAGCTGACGGACATCAGTCCCAACCTGCAGAACGCGACCATCGCGGTCGAGGACAAGCACTTCTACCAGCACCACGGCGTCGACTGGGGACGGGTCATCAAAGCGGGCATCATCGACGTCATCACCCGCCGGCCGCAGCAGGGCGCCAGCACCATCACGGAGCAACTGGCCAAGATCGCCATCCTGCGATCGCCACAGAAGACGATCCTGCGCAAGCTGCGCGAGGCGCTACTGGCGACGGCCCTGGAATCGAAGTACAGCAAGGCGGACATCCTCAAGCTTTATCTCAACTCCATCTATTACGGGCACAACGCCACCGGCGTCGAGGCCGCCGCCGAGGTCTATTTCGGGAAGCACGCCAAGGACCTGACGCTGGGTCAAGCTTCCCTTCTCGCCGGGCTGCCGAATGGTCCCAGCTATTACGATCCTGCGCTGCACAAAGAGCGGGCGCTCGCCCGGCAGGCGGTCGTGCTCGACGCCATGGTGAACACCGGCGTCATCACCAGCACCCAGGCCGACCAGGCGAAGAACGAGCCGCTCACGTTTGTCTTCAAGGAGAACCGGAGCAGCCTGGCGCCCCACTTCGTCGACTATGTTTTCGAGCAATTGGAGACGGTCTATGGGCCGTCCATCATCGACACCGGTGGTCTCACGGTCAAGACAACCCTCGACCTGAATCTGCAGAAGGCCGCCGAGCAGGCCGTGGCCGTCGGTCAGCAGCGCCTGGGACGGCTTGGTGCCGACAATGGTGACTTCCTGGCGATGGACCCCAAGACCGGCGAGATCCTGGCGATGGTCGGCTCAGCCGACTACCTCAACAACGACATCAAGGGCCAGTTCAACGTCGTGACGGCACTGCGCCAGCCGGGCTCGTCCTTCAAGCCCTACGTCTACGAGCAGGCGTTCAAATCGCACAAGCTCACCATGGGCAGCCAGCTGGACGATACGTCGCGGCATTTCGCCAACGGGCAGTTCCATGACTTCGACTTCCGCGACATGGGCATCATCTCCGCCCACAAGGCACTGTTGCTGTCCCGCAACATCCCAGCGCTCGAGACGATGCAGACCGCGGGCGTCGACAACGTCGTCAACTTCGCCCATGACATGGGGATCACCACGCCGCTCAAGAGCGAGGTGACGACCGCGATTGGATCGAGCGAGGTCCGCCTGTTGGACCATGCCGTCGGCTACGGGGTGTTTGCCAACGGTGGAACCCGGCA
>VBFX01000076.1 GCA_005889395.1 Chloroflexota bacterium | reverse complement strand
ATGCCCGAAGTTCACGAGTTGCCCGGCCGCCTCCGCCCCGTGCTAGCTGTCGTCTACCTTCTCTACAATGCCGGGCCGCCCACACCGGCCGAACTGGATCTCCGCCGTGAGGCGATCCGGCTGGCACGCGTGCTATCGACACTCATGCCTAACGAGCCCGAGGTGGCCGGCCTGCTGGCGCTGCTGCTCCTGAGCGAGTCGCGTCGCGCGTCGCGATCACAACCTGACGGCTCTCTCGTACTCCTGGGCGAGCAGGACCGTACCCGCTGGGATCGGGCGCTAATCGAGGAGGGTCAGGCGATCGTCCGCCGGTACCGTCGCCATAGTCCGCCCGGTCAATACCTGCTGCAGGCCGCTATCAACGCCGTGCATGCCGACGCCCTGACTGTCCAGCAGACCGACTGGTTGCAAATCGTCGCCCTCTATGACCAGTTGCTTACGGTCTCCCCCACGCCGGTCGTTGCCCTCAACCGCGCCATCGCCATCGGCGAGGTGCAGGGCCCTGCTGCGGCACTGCGCCTGGTAGACGAGTTGGACCTTGGCGACTACTACCCATTCCACGCCACCCGAGCTGATCTCCTCCGGCGGCTGGGCCGCGCCGACGAGGCGGCAGCCGCCTATGAGCGGGCAGCCGCGTTGGCGCCGACGAAAGCTGAGCGCGACTTCCTCAGGCTCGGTGGCCGAGCGTCTCGCTGAGCCAATGTTATAGTGTCGGCCGGGGAAACGTTTCTCCGGTCCTTATGACTTCGCGGAGTAGATCGGTATCACTACTGATGAGGCCGCTTCTGTCGCGTGTCGCCCTGGTTGGGGTCATGCTGCTGGCTGTGGTGGCCATCGGGCAAGCCGCTCCGCCTCAACATGCATTGCTAGCGCAGTCGGCATCCATCCGGCCCCTGTCAATCGCTGACGTACGGTCCGATCCACTCCCGCGGCGCGCGGACGAGCGCCCGCCGCCCACGCCATCGGCGGAGGCCCGGACCATAGTCCCACGGGTACCGATGGCGACTCTACGGCCGAAGGCGCCGCCGCCGCATGCCGCCGTTGGCACCGGCCAGTGGGGCCTGATCAATCAGGACCGCCAGGCCGCCGGCCTCGCTCCGCTCCTATGGAACACCTGCCTCGCAAACGTCGCGACCGGACAGGCGTCGCGCATGGCGGCACAGGGATACATTTCACATGCCAACGGCCCCAGCCTGGATCTGGGCTGTCACCTGGGCTCGAGGAGCGGCGAGAACATCGGGTTCCAGGGAGGCGGCATCAACGATGCAGCAATGAACGCGTGGTTCATGGGCGATCCGCCGCACCGGGCCAATATTCTGGGACCCTATCACTACGTCGGCGTGGCCTGGGTCTTTGCGCCCAACGGCACCGCCTATCTTGCCGTCGAGTTCGGTTAGTCCAGCCGGAGGGAAGCGCCGGTACGTCAATAGGAGACACGACGATGAGTGAATGGACGAGGGACGAACTGACAAGGATCGGAAACGCCGAGGAGCTGGAGATCGCGTCAGACCGGCCCGACGGCACGCGTCGAAAGCCAGTAACCATCTGGGTGGTCCGCGATGGCGACAGCCTCTACGTCCGATCCGTCAAGGGCCCCTCGTCGGCATGGTTCCGCGGCACGCAGGAGAGGCGTGAAGGTCGGATCCGGGCCGGCGGCGTCGAGAAAGACGTCACGTTCGTGAACGCCGACCACGCCATCGACGATAAGGTCGACGCCGCGTACCGGGCCAAATACCAGCGCTACGCGGGAAGCATCCTCAACAGCGTGCTAACCCCTCAGGCACGATCGACGACAACCAAACTCATGCCCTTCGATCACCCGGCCAGCAGGTAACACACTTCGGTCTCAAGCGCGGCCGGGTCCTCCCGCCAGTCGCCGTAGATCTCCCAGCGAGGTCCGGCGAGTACTAGGCCGCGTGCCGCGCACCACTCGCGGACAGCGCGGTGCGGCTCGGATAGTCGGTCGTAGGGGCCGCGATGGACAGTCCGGGCGACCCTGCCGCCGGGCAGGCTCGAGGGTACGACGTGGCCCGTGGGCATGAAGGGCCGGGTCACCTGTACTCCGACTTCGACATTGGGAATGTCGTCTTTATAGAGCATGACATTGTGCCCGTCGGTGCGGAGGTCGCTGTCGCGGAGGAAGGCCCAGACCTGGTCGAGCATTTCTTTCCACAGCGTCGGGAACCGCTCCCAGGTGGTGGTCGCGGCCACAACGGCGGTCGGACTTTCGGCAGTGGTAGTCAACTCGACCTCATACTCCATCTTGCCGTCGATGGTACAGCGGTGACCTTGACGGTCTGCAAGGCGCGATGAGTTTCCTCGATCACGGCGGTCATAGCTGACAGAACCAGTTATCACCATCCTGGTCCGGCAGATAACGAGGAGGAGTTGCACGATGATCCGAGAACGCCTGGCGAAGACCCTCGATGGCGACGTGCTCGCCGCGGGAGATCCTGGCTATGACACCGCGCGCACGGTATGGAACGCCATGGTCGACCGGCGACCACGCCTCATCGCCCGATGCCGCACTGTCGCCGACGTGCGGGCAGCCGTTCGGGCCGCTCGCGATCTCGGGCTCGAGGTCGGTGTGCGTTGCGGCGGGCATAGCGTGGTCGGCCTTGGGATCCCGGATGACGGGCTGATGATCGATCTGACCCCGATGGGTGCGGTTCGTGTGGATCCGATTCAGAAGCGCGCATGGGTGCAGGGTGGCGCGCTGCTGGGTGCGCTCGACCGGGCGACCCAGGCACATGGGTTGGCAACGACGGCCGGGAACGTCTCCCATACGGGAGTCGGTGGCCTCACCCTCGGCGGCGGCATGGGGTGGCTGGCCCGACAGTACGGACTTTCCTGCGACAACGTCGTGGCATTCGAGATGGTCACGGCGGACGGCGACGTCGTCCGTGCGAGCCAGACCGAGAACGCCGATCTTTACTGGGGACTGCGTGGTGGTGGCGGTAACTTCGGCGTTGTCACCGAATTCGAGTTCCGGCTCCACGAGGTCGGAACTACCGCGCGGATAACCGAGCTTTCATTTCCAATCGACGCGGCTGGCTCGGTGCTTCGCACCTGGCGTGACCTCAGCGCGGAGGCGCCTCGGCAGGCGACCTTCACCGCCGGCCTGCCGAGCGATCAGAACGTCGTCGCGGTCGGCTTCGTCTGGGTCGGCCATCCAGCGGCCGGGCAGGCAGTCCCAAGCATGAAGGCCCTTGGCAGGCCCCTGACAGAGCGTGTGGTTGAGCTGTCATATGTTGATCTGCAACGGATCGACGACACACCGCAGGGACACGCACTACGCCGATACTGGAAGGGTCATTACCTTCGCGAACTATCGGAGGATGCGATCGAGGCACTGTTGCAGAGCCGGCGGGAGCCACCGGGCGGAGGTCTCCCGAATATTGGCCTGCAGGCGTACGGCGGCGCGATCGCCGAGGTCCCCGAACAGGACACCGCGTTCGCCTTCCGAGACACTTCATTCGAATACGTCGCCGCCAGTCGGTGGACGGACCCCGCCGAAGACGACAGACGAATCACGCTCGCGCGGCGTACGGCCGCCGCTCTCGATGCGTTTGCGCAAGGCCAGTACGTCAATACGCTCAGCGACGAAGGTGCCGCAGGGGTGCGTCGCGCATATCCGCCGGAGAAGCTCGCCCGACTGACCGCGCTCAAAGACAAATATGACCCGCAGAACGTGTTCCATCTCAACAACAACATTCGTCCCTCAGAGCCAGCAAGGAGGCCGCAGACATGAGAAAGCTCATCGTTTTGTCGTTCATCACGCTCGATGGGGTTATGCAGGGACCTGGTGGACCAGGGGAAGACGATAGCGGCGGCTTCAAATATGGTGGATGGTCGGTCCCGTACTTCGATGACGTTCTGGGAAATGTCATGGGTGAGCAGATGGGACACCCATTCGATCTGCTCCTCGGTAGGACGACATACGACCTCTTCGCCGCCTACTGGCCCAGGGTGGGCGATGACAACCCGGGTGCGCCTGCGATCAATCGCGCGAGGAAATACGTTGTTTCACATCAGCCCGTCAATCTCGATTGGAAAACGACCATTCCGATCAATGGCGATGTCGTCGGGAAGATCAAGCAACTGAAGACCGAAGATGGCCCGGAACTTCAGATTCACGGTAGCGGCAACCTGATTCAGACGTTGCTGAAGAACGACCTGGTGGACGAGTTCTGGCTCAAGACCTTCCCGGTGGCCCTTGGCTCAGGGAAGCGGCTGTTTGCTGAGGGGACGATGCCGGTCGGATTTGCGGTGAAAGACAGCCAGATCTCGCCAAGTGGGGTTGTCGTGAGTTCGTACGCGCGGGCCGGGGAGGTAAAGCTGGGCTCGTTCATGCTCACAGGTTCAAGCCAGGAAGCAACTCGGGACTGACGCCAGCACCCCGTGACCTCGGACACAATACGGACACCTGGCGCGGTCGGGGTGGGTGTAGGCCCCTTCAATCTCAGCCTAGCGGCGCTGTTAGCTCCGACCGGCTTTAACGCCCGCTTTTTCGAAAGGAGCGCCGACTTTCAATGGCATCCGGGACTCCTGCTTCCGGAGGCCACCCTCCAGGTCTCCTACCTCAAAGACCTCGTCACCCTGGTCGATCCCACGAGTCAGTACTCCTTCGTGGCATTCCTTGGCGCTCACAAACGTCTCTACCGGTTCATCAACCGGACGGAGTCTCGTGTCAGTCGTCTGGAATTCAACCAATACCTCCAGTGGGTGGCCAAGCGCTTACCCAACGTCGAATTTGGCACCGAGGTCCGCGAGGTCAGGCTCGATGCGGACGGCTTTGCCGTGCAGGTCGACGACCGGACGATGCAGACCAGGAACCTCGTGCTGGGAACGGGGCTGGTGCCGAATATCCAGCCGTGGAGTCGCCCCTACCTCGGCAACGAGGTTTTCCACTCGAACGACTTCCTGCGCCACCCCATCGACGCGACGGGTCGGGTCGTCGCCGTGGTTGGCGGCGGTCAGAGTGGCGCTGAGGTGGTCTGGCACCTGTTACTGGACATCGTGCACCTTCCATCCGAACTGGTGTGGATCTCGCATCGCGCGAATTTCCTTCCACTTGATGAGTCGCCCTTCACCAACGAGCTCTTCAACCCCGCCTATAGCGATTATTTTTTCTCTCTGACTTCGGAACAGCGCGACATCCTTCTTTCCGAGGAGCGGCTGGCCAGCGACGGCATATCGCCGGTCCTCTTGCAGCGTATTTACGACCGGCTCTACGACCTCGAGTTCCTGGAGCAGGCTGGGCGGCGCGTCCTGTTGCTCCCTGGCCATGAGGTCGTCGACATGAAGCCTGGAAACCAGGGTTGCCACCTCACACTCCGCGACCGATGGGGCGCGAGCCGAACCGCCGACGCCGACGTCATCGTGCTCGGTACTGGATACCACTATGAACTGCCCGAAGCGTTGCTGCCGCTCGCCGGCCGGTTGACCTGGGACCACGACGGGTTTCCGGTTCGCGCCGATTTCTCGGTCGAGTGGGACGGACCGCCCGAGCTGCGGATCTTACGCGCGGGCCGGGGAGGTAAAGCTGGGCTCGTTCATGCTCACAGGTTCAAGCCAGGAAGCCTAGAGGATCAAGTTGGCCGCGCAGACGGATCCATCCCAGCTTCCAGCCGGTCTACCAGTGCCGGTCGACGACGGCGCCGCCGCGCATCTTCTGGGTGCGCTCATTCCAGACGTCCGACTGCCAGCGACCGATGGTCGTGTGGTGTCGCTGGCGCGGTTGGGCAATTCTCGCACCGTCGTGTACGCGTATCCGCGAACCGGCCGCCCCGGCGAGCCCGCACTGACTCCAGACTGGGATTCGATTCCCGGAGCGCGAGGGTGCACCCCCGAGGCCTGCGCCTTCCGGGACCATCACGCTGCGTTGAAGGCGGCCGGTGCGGGCGTGTTTGGCCTCTCAACCCAGTCCATCCCCCACCAACAGGAACTTGTTAATCGACTGCACCTGCCCTTTCCCATCCTCTCCGATGAAGACCTCGCGCTGACTCAGGCCATGCGTCTGCCCACCTTTCGAGCGGCCGGTCAGACGTTACTGCGCCGGCTCACCCTCGTGATCCGCGATCGCCGAGTGGAGCATGTTTGGTACCCGGTGTTTCCGCCCGATCTCCATGCCGAACGCGTACTTGAATGGTTAAGCAGTCGTACGAGCAGGTAATTAGCCGAGGGGATCAGTGAGGTAGCGCTGCAGCGGACCGAAGCCTACTTGGCTCGCGCCAGGGCTCGATGGACCCTTTCGCCGAGCGCGGCTAGCCGACCGACCGGCTCATTACTGAAGACGAACCTGACGTGCCGGTTGGCAACCTGGTCTCCCCAACCGCGCATGGGGGTGGCCGCCACCTTTTGCTCCAGCAGCCGAGCAGAGACGTCCATGCAATCAAGCCCGAGCGCCGCGACATCCAGGAGCAGCGACCAACCGCCCGCGGGCCGCACCACCGGAAGTCCCGCGAGCTGCTTGAGCGTCTCGTCGCGACGTCGCTGCCATTCGGCGTTCGCCGCGGCCAGATCCTCGTCTCCAACGCCAAGGGCGACACGTGTTCCGATCTGGTTGAACCCGCTGGGCACCAGGCCGTTGTAGATATGAACGCGCGAGACATCGCTGACGAGATCACCGGGCGCAACGACCCATCCGATGCGCCAGGCGATCATGCGTTGCTCGAGCGTCGGTGAGCCGACAGTGACCGTTCGATCGCGCATGCCCGCAAGCGCAGCCGGATGCCGGATCGGCCGGCCGTCGAAGAGGACGCCTTCGAATCCGCCCCAGTACAGAAGTCGAAGGTCGCGGTCGCGGCAGACCGAGGCGATGGCACCCCATTCGGCATCACTCGCCACCCACCCAGACGGAAAGGACGCGTTGTTGATGAACACCACCCGCGTGTGGTCGGAAACGGCGGCCCGCAGAGCCTCCAGATCGAGGCGCCACTCACCGTCGATGACCTGAAGCGGAACGAGTCGCGGCGTGGCACCGACGAGTCGCACCCGGTTGAGCATGCCCGCATAGGTGGGGTCGGTCAGGATGACCTCGTCCCCAGGATCCGTCAAGCAGAAGAGGGCATCAAGCATCGCGTCGCCCTCGCCGCAGGTGATCACAATTTCGCGGCGACCGTCGTAGCGGGGTCCGCCGTGTCGCTCGATATAGGCGGCCACCGCGTCTTTGAGATCATCCCGGCCGGTGAACGGCAGCCAGCTGTTGGCCTCGTCCTCGCCGATGGCTGCTCGGGTCGCCTCCATGGCGGCCTCAGGCGGCGGGATATCGGTATCGAGGTTCTCCATCCGAAGGATGTCCGGATCGGTGCCGGCCGCGGCCGCCACCCGATCGATGTTGAAGCCTGGGATCTGCCCGAGGCGCCTGACACTCATCGGTCCCTTAGACCTAGTGTTGTGGTAGGGCCATCGGACATGCCGCCACGGTAACACTCGGGAAAGACGACGCGGGCCGGCCGCAGCGCCGGCCCGCGTTCTGAGAATTCTGGCTAGCGCGGCGCCATCTTCATCAACCCGAACGAGGCGCCCTGCGGATCGGTGAGGATCGCGAAACGTCCGCCGGGGAAGTCCATCGGCGAGACGAGTTCGCGCGCGCCGGCCTGCGTGGCCGTCTTGAACGACTTGTCAACGTCGGCGACTGTGAAGTACACGAGCCAGTAGCTCGGCACCTGCGGAGGAACCATGGCCTGCATCTCCTGGCCGCCGGCGACGCTTTCGCCGCCGAGCTGGAACTCCGTGTACGGCGGTTGGTCCGGGCCCATGTCATTGGCCTTCGGCGTCCAGCCGAATACCTTCTGATAGAAGGGGATGGCCTTGTCGACGCCGCGCGCACTGAGCTCGGCCCAGCCGAACGTGTTCGCTTCGCCAACCGGGAAGCTGCCCGTCATGGTTTGCGGTTGCCATGCGGAGATGACGGCGCCGGACGGATCCTGGAAGGCGCCCATGCGACCCTGGTCTCCCACGTCAAAGGGGGGCGCCACCACCTTTCCACCGGCAGCCTCCACCTTCTTGGCGAGGCCATCGATGTCGTCGGTGCCGATGTAGATCGACCACGCCGTCGGGGCGTCCGGCGACATCTTCGGCCCGATACCGGCGACTTGCTTGTCGGCGACTTTGGCCATACCGTAGCCGCCATATTGCGGATCCGGATTCACCTCGATCTTCCAGCCAAACACCGTCGAATAGAACTTTCGTGACGCTTCGGCGTCAGGGCTCGACAGGTCGGCCCATAGCGGCTTGTTCGCGACTGCGGTTTTGGCTTGCGCCATAGCTTGCCTCCTCTATTCGCTTGCTAACGTCGAATCGTCACCCGAGCGATCTGCCTGCCGGGTGAATCCCTATTCTGCACCCTCAAGGAATGCGCGTCGGTCTTCGATCTCGATGGCCGAGTGTTCCTTTCACGTGAGGCCTCCTGGTTTTGTGACGGGGATTACCGGTGTTACGCCGACCAGGGCGGCGCTGACGTTCCACAGTTTGGCTGTCATTTCGGTGTCGAAGGCGACCTTGTTGGGCCTCTTGATCTTGCGGTTGGCGAAGAACCGGCCGGTCACCCCTTCCATGTCCGGTGAAGAGGCAAGATAAATCGACGTCCGGGCACCCTGCGCCGGTGTCTTCAGCAGCGGGAGGAGCACCCGGCTTATGACAGCGAACCACCGGGCCTGGTCTTCAGCACCGAAGTTGCTGCGCACGACACCGGGGTGCAGGGAGTTGGCCGTGACCCCGGTGCCGTCCAGGCGGCGGGTCAGCTCGTTGCTGAACATGACGTTGGCGAGCTTGGACTGGTTATAGGCGCGCTGCCCAGAGTAGTTGCGAGCGCCCTGCAGGTCGTCAAAGTCGATTCGGCCCATCGACTGTGCGCCGGACGAGACGGTGACGACCCGTGCTGGTGCGCTGGCTTTGAGCCGATCCAGAAGCAGGTTGGTGAGCAGGAACGGGGCGAGGTGGTTGAGGGCGAAGGTTTGCTCCAGGCCGTCGGCGGTCGGGTATCGGTGTGCCCAGAACCCGCCGACGTTGTTGACCAGCACGTCGAGCCGTGGATAAGCCTGCAGGACGCTGACGGCGAGCCGACGGACCTCGGCCTGAGCGGTCATGTCGGCGGCGAACGCGTCGACGGCCGAGTTCGCGGACGCGGCACGAATGTCGGAGGCCGCCTGTTCGGCGCGGGCCAGATCGCGACCCGTGATGCCAACCCGCGCGCCCATCGCGGAAAGCCCGATCGCGGTGGCCTTGCCGATTCCGCCGGTGCCGCCGGTGATCAGGACGACCTTGCCAGCCATCGGGAGTGCGCCACCCATGTTCCGCGCCTCAGACAGTGGTCTGCCCTTGATAGGCCTCCGGCTTGAAACCCTTGAAGAAGAGCCAGAATGGCAGCACCAGCTCAAAGAAGAAACCGGGGATCGTGAGATAGAGCCCGATGTGGATCCCGAAGATTTCGGCGATCGTCCCCGCAACGAGAACCGGATAGCCGATCAAGCCCGAAATCGCCAGCCACCCGGGGATCAGCTGGGTCCGGAACAACAGCAAGCACAGGAATACAGCCCCGACTCCGAGCGTCATCTCGCCCATCTGGTAGGCCATGGCGTTCGTCTGGACCAGAATTGACCCGAGCGTTTGCGCCCCAGCCTCACCAGCGTGCTTGGCCAGGGGGACGATCAGGAGGAGAGCGAGCACCCCTATGCTCAGCAGGACGACCTCGACGATCATCGTCGCCAGGTAGGCCAGGGCGGTTCTCTTGCTGTGCTTCTCTAGGATCGGGAAGAACAGTACCCCCTTCGCCACATCCACCCCGGTGTTCAGGAACATCAGAAAGGCTCCGATGACCAGGATGGTTTGACTCGCCGCAATCGTCGAGAGAAAGTTGGACGCGCCGACGAGGGATGTCACCAGGCCGGATCCCACCCCGTAAGTGAGAAACCCGACCAGAAACAGTGCTCCAATCAACCTCGAATACATCTTCCGAGACCGCGCCCAATCACTGAGCTTCACGTTCGCCTCAACCGGGGCCTCCAAGGTCGCAGGCCCGTGGCCATTGGTCGTCGGTTTCGTATCGATCATGTTCTCCCCTCCTTGGGAACGAGGCGCTCGCCTGGCGTTGACATCTTCACGCCGATCACGAGCAGGTATCCGACCATCCAGATTTCCGCGATGGCTGACACGATGTTGACGTAGCCATGAATCGCTTTCCCGATGTCGGGAAGCAAGAATGCCGCGAGCATATCGACGAGGTAGCAGGCGCCACCCACGATGAGCGTGACGCCGAGCGCCTTGGGAAACCACCCTGACTTGTAGGCGAGATATCCGAGCGGCACCAGCCACAGGCCGAAGAAGATCGACGCGATGAGCAGCCCGTAGTGCTGGGCGTCGACCAGGAGTAGGGCCAGGGCATTGGACCCCGCGGCGCCGAAGCCGCCAAGGTTCACCGCGCCAGTTGCGACCTGCATGCCCTCAAATTCGAAAACCGCGTTGAGCATCGTGATAGTGGCCCCGATGGCGACGAGGACGACCATGGCCCGCGCCGCGCCTTTGTTCACGTGCTTGAGCAGCCGGTAGAGGATCAATGCGAGGAAGACCCAGATCACGTTGTCGAAGAAGTCGGCGACGACGCCTAGACGCACTAGTCCGGAGTTCGCGAGGAGGTTCGCGGCGGTGGTCGCCGCGTCGCCCGCGACGTAGATCTTCGGGTAGACAAAGCCCTGGGCAAAGCCGCCGAGGATGCCGACGAGCAGGTAGAGGATGCCGGCGATTCTCGCGAGGCGCTTCGGCGAGGTTAGGGCGATCTGGCCCCCAGCCGGGGTCTGTGCGGTTGTGGGCCCATGGCCATTGGTCGTCGGTTTGGCCGCGATCATGATGTGACGCCGTCGCTTACGGTGACGACGACCTTCCCTCGAGCGTGTCCGCCGCCGACATGGTCGATCGCGTGACGGGTCTCGCTCAGCGGGTAGGTTCGGTCGATGACCGGTGTCACCTTGCCGGTCTCGATCAACGCACTCAGAACAACCAGGTTCTCCTGGTTCGGCGACACGATGAAGGTCCCCAGGCTCTGGCTCACGAAGGCAAACGACACCTTCGCGCTGATAAGGCGACCCCCACTGGCGACCCACCGATGGTCGAAGCCCCCGCCGTTCGGCACGAGCATCCCCCGTGGAGCGAGGGCACGTCGCAGGTCGGACAATGCGTGGTTCGCCACGTTGTCGAGGATGAAGTCGTAACGCTGGCCCGTCCGCGTGAAGTCCTCTTTGGTGTAATCGATGACATGGTCTGCGCCGAGCGACCGGACCAGGTCCACGTTTCTCGTGCTCGTGACGCCGGTCACCTCCGCTCCGAGCGACTTCGCGATCTGCACCGCGAAGGTCCCGATGCCACCAGAGGCCCCGTTGATCAGGACCCTTTGCCCGGCTTTGACCTTGCCATGATCCCGCAGCGCCTGCAGGGCGACGTATCCCGCCATGGGGACGGCCGCCGCTTGCTCGAAGGTGAGGTTGGTCGGCTTCGGTGCTAGCGCGCCTTCAGAGACGGCCGCATACTCGGCAAAGGCGCCGCCCAGATGCTTGGACGAGCCGAAGACCTCGTCACCCGGCCGAAACCGCGTCACGCTCGTACCGACAGCCTCGACCTGCCCCGCTACATCCGTACCGGCTGCCCGAACGCGCACGAGCACATCGCCCTCCCCGATCTCGGGCTTGGCGATGTCCCGAAGATCCAGCACCTCGGAGCCGCCGTACGTGTCCTGAACGACGGCTTTCATCCTGGTTCTTCTTGTCGTAGTTGCGCGAATCTCGGTCGAAATCATTGGTTCCACTTCCTTCTTGCCTTGCCGGGCTTGTGCTTACACCGTAAGCTTGTCGGCTAAGCCTATCACATACAGCGTAAGCCTGCACCCGACTTACGGTGTATGCTAGCCAGTGAAGCTGAGGTAAATGGGCGCGCAAGCTAAACGAGCGGCAAAGCGCCGCGCAGCCTTGTCCAGGGAGCGGATCCTGCGTGCCGCCATCGGCCTCGCCGATCGAGGCGGGTTCGAGTTGCTCAGCATGCGCAAGCTCGGCGACAAGCTCGGCGTCGAGGCGATGTCGCTCTATAACCACGTACGGAACAAGGAGGACATGCTCGATGGCATGGTCGATGTCGTCTTCAGCGAGATCGATCTACCTCCCGGTGGCGTGGACTGGCGGAGCGCCATGCGGCAGCGGGCGATCTCAGTCCGCCAGGTTCTGACGCGCCACCCGTGGGCAAACGGCTTGATGGAGTCGCGAACCACCCCAGGGCCTGCGAACTTGCGACATCACGACGCGGTGCTCGGGAGTCTCCGGGGAGCAGGCTTCTCGGTGGAGATGGCCGCTCACGCGTACTCGATCCTTGACGGCTACATCTATGGATTCACCCTGACGGAATTGACCTTGCCCTTTCGCAAGCCAGGGGACGTCGCCAAGGTGGCGGGCAGCATCATGGAGCGCTTCCGCGCCGGCGAGTACCCCCACCTGGCCGAGATGGCCGTCGACCGCGCCATGCAACCGGGCTACGCCTATGGCGACGAATTCGAATACGGGCTCGACCTCATCCTCGATGGCATCCAGAGGGCCCAGGCTTGACCATGCAATAAATTGGTTGCCGCCGAGGTAATTGCATGTACAACTATCTTGCTACCGAGGAGGTAACGTAGCCGTGGCGACTCAAATCGATACCGCAGAGCGTCAAATCGTCGTCGTCAAGGAGGCCCGGATCCGGCCCATGATGGGCAACCAGGTCCTCGAATCTTTGCCGTTAGCCGGGATCCCTTACTCGATGGTGGACCCGTACATCCTGGTCCACGAAGCGACCGTCCGAATCACGCCGGAGCAGGCGAACCAGGACACGATCCACCCACACCGTGGGTTCGACAACATCTGGTATGCGATCTCGGGCTCCTCGAGCACGGGTCACAGCACCGGCTCCGGTGGGACCATGGAGCGGGCCAAGCTGGAGGAAGGGTCCCTCTTGAAAGTCCGCACCGGCAGGGGCGTGCTGCACGCGGAGGGCCTCGGGAAGGACGAGCTCGCCGAGGGCAAGATCGGCACGGAGATGCGCGGGCTGCTGTTCTGGGTCAACCTGGCCCGCAAGGACAAGAATGTTCAGCCCACGGCGCAGGTCGTGCAGCGCGCTCAGCTTCCGGTCCGGCAGGAGAGCGATGCCTCCATCCGGACGCTTGTCGGCGAGGGCTCGCCGGTCACGCTCGGCACTCCCGGCGTCATCCTGGACGTTGACTTGACGGAGGGCGGGGCCGTGACGATCCCGGTCGACTCCAGCTTCAATGGCTTCGTCTACCTGCTCGAGGGTGAGGCGAGATTCGGCGCCAACCGCAGCCGGGCGAGCCGGTCGCACATTGGCGTTCTTGGGCCCGGTCGCGACCTCGCGGTTGCGGATGCGCAACCGAGGACACGGTTCATCCTCATGGCCGGCAAGCCGTACAGCGAGACGCCGATCTTCAATGGACCCTACGTGGACTGACCCGGCGCCGACAATTCGGTAACGTTCGGGGATGCCTGACCCGATCCACGATCGCGACCATCTGTCCGAGCTGGTCACACACGTGGCCGAAGCCGCGCGTCATTACCTTGCGCGAGTTGATCAGTTGCCAGCCGGCGGGACGGCGGGCCGCGACCAAGCGGCCGGCCACTTCGCCGGCGAGCTGCCCGAAGACGGAGACGGCAGTGTTGCCACAATGACACGCCTCCTGACGCATGGCGTGCAGGCCGCGGTCAACTCGGCCGGTCCTCGATTCTTCCACTTCGTCACCGGCGGCTCGACCCCGGCCGCCCTCGCCGCCGACTGGCTGACGTCGACCCTCGATAACAACGCCGCATTATGGGTGAGCTCGCCGCTGGGCTCCAAGCTCGAGCAGGTTGCGATCGGCTGGCTGAAGGACCTCTTCCGTCTCCCGCGCAGCTGGGGTGGGGTGCTGACCACCGGCGCCACCATGTCCAATTTCACGGCCCTCGCGGCAGCCCGCCAGTGGTGGGGAGAAGAGCAGGGGAGCAACGTCGCCGAGCGCGGGATGAGCGGACTGCCGGCGGTACCGGTGATGGCCAGCGGCTTCATCCATGCCTCGGCGGAAAAGGCGCTCAGCATGCTCGGCATCGGCCACGAGGCCGTCCAGCTCTTCACCAGTGACTCGACGGGCGCCATCGATCTGGCCGCGCTCGAAGGCGCACTGGTCGGCCTGAAGGGAGCGCCGGCAATCGTCATCGCGACGGCGGGCGAGGTGAATGCCGGCGGCTTCGATCCGATCGCCGCCATGGCCGATCTGGCCCACCGACATCACGCGTGGCTTCATGTCGATGGCGCCTTTGGACTCTTCGCGCGTATATCCCCGGTCACCGCGGACCTGGCGGACGGTGTCGAGCTCGCCGACTCGGTTATCGCCGATGGGCACAAATGGCTGAACGTTCCCTACGATTGCGGCTTCGCGTTCTGTCGGGACGCCCGCCTGCTCAACGCCGTCTTCGGGATGAATGCCCCGTACTTTCCCGCGACCGAGGCCGATCATCCGGACTTCCTCTACCTGGCCCCCGAAATGTCGCGGCGGGCCCGGTCGCTGGCGGTCTGGGCCACGCTAGCCGCCTACGGTCGCAACGGATATCGCGCGATGATCGAGCGGCACGGCGGGCTGGCGAAGCGCCTCGCCGACCAGATCCGTGCCTCTTCGGACTTCGAGCTTCTCGCCGAACCGCGACTGAACGTTGTGTGCTTTCGCTATCGCCCGGCTGGAACCCCTGAAAGCGAGCTGGATCAGATCAATCGCCGGCTTGGTCAAGCCATCATCGCGGATGGCACCGTCTACTTCGGCACGACGGTCTACGGGGGAAAGGTGGCCTTCCGCCCGGCGATCGCGAACTGGCGGACGGAAGAGCGCGACGTCGACATCATCCTCGACGTGGCTCGTGGGCTTGCCGAGCGATGAATCGAAACGGTGGCGGCAGGCGCCGCTTCAACGAGTTCGCCGGCACGAACCTGGACCGTCTCGCCGGAATTTCAGACGGCATTTTTGCGGTCAGCATGACGTTGCTGGTGCTTGGCTTGTCGGTCCCAGCGCTGAGCTCAGGGGCCACCGAGGGAGATCTCTGGCAGGCGCTGCAGCGACTCGGGCCGAACGTGCTCGTCTACACGATGAGCTTCATGACCCTAGGCATCTTCTGGGTCGGCCAGGGGACGCAGCTCAACCTGCTCGCGCGGAGTAATCGGCATTACTCCTGGCTACAGCTCCTCTTTCTTTTGGCCGTAACCCTCGTTCCCTTCTCGACGGCTTTACTGGCGCGATATCCAAGCTTTCGGTTGGCACTCGTGGAGTACTGGCTCAATATTGTCCTGCTGGGCCTGACCCTGTTCGCCGGACTCCAATACGGAATCCGGGCGGGCTTGTTCGATGAGAGCACTGCCCCTGAAGTCGCCCCATTGATGCGTGGCCGGATTTTGATCGCTCAGTCCTTATATGCGATCGCCACGGCCACCTGCATCGTCTTTCCGACCTGGGTGAGCATCGCGCTCATCTTCCTCGTCCAGCTGAACTACGTAATCGCGCCGCGCATCCCGATCCTGCACCGTTTCTGACGATGGCGTGCGCGTCAGGCCTGGCGAGTCGCCCCTGCCGGAACGCGCTCGGCCACCTCGCCGAGACGACCGGTCTTCACGTCGTAGACGAACCCGCGGAGCTTGTCCTTTTTGGGGATGAAAGGGCTCGCCTTGATCCTGGCGATCGTCTGACGGACGTCGTCCTGCAGGTCCGAAAAGGCTTCGAGCGCAAAGTGGGGACGGATGCCGACTTCATTGGCGATGCTCGCCTTAACCTGGTCGTCGCTGAACGTGAGCATCCCGCAGTCGGTGTGGTGAATCAGGATGATCTCGTCGGTGCCGAGCAGCCGCTGGGAAATCGTCAAGGAGCGGATGGCATCATCGGTGGCGACACCGCCGGCGTTGCGGATGATGTGGGCATCGCC